>CAUZJR010000007.1:0-33164 GCA_963580005.1 Planctomycetota bacterium | reverse complement strand
GACCCGCCCGGGCGGGTTGTACCGGATCCGGGCCACCGGCAAACCGCTGGACCTCGCCGAAGGTCTCTCGGCGGTGCCCGCCGGACTGGTGATCCGCTTCCCCCGGCCACTCGACAAGAAACAGGCCACCGACGCCGGCCGCTACAGCATCCAGCGCTGGAACTACCGCCGAGCCGCCTCGTACGGATCGCGCGACTACAAGGTCAGTGACGGGACCCAGGGACGAGACCGGGTCGAGATCACCGGCGTGCAGCTCTCGGGCGATCGACGAGCCGTACTCCTGGTCTTTGCCGACATGAAGCCCTGCATGCAGATGCGGGTCGACTACAACATCGCCACCGCACAGGGCGCCCCGGTCACCGGTCAGATCGAGCACACGATCAACGTCGTCAACGGCCCCACACACCTCGCCTCGCTGGGCTTCGACCCCGCCGGAGCTCCGGTCCCCCGCGTGAGGATGGGGCCGCCCCGTAAGGATCTCGAGGCCGGACTGGTCGTCTCCGCCAGTGCCGGCCCGCACCACGACGCCCGCGTCTCGCGGTTGGCCGCCCTGGCCGTCGAGCCCGGCGACAGTATCTCCCCCCGACTCATCCCCGGCCCGTTCACCGCCTCGCTCGACGGACTGCTCGATGTCGAACTCACCGACACCTACACCTTCTCGGCCGAAGGCACCGGCGACGTCACGCTTTCCATCAACGGCGAAGTCGTGCTCGACCAGCAAAAGGGCACCCGCGGACGAACCGTCGCCGTCGCGCTCGGCAGAGGACTCAATCAACTGGGTCTCAGGTACCGGTCCCCTGGCCGCGGATTGGCGCAATTGAGACTGCACTGGCAGAGCCCTCGATTTGCTCGCGAATTGATCCCGCCGCGAGTCCTGTGGCACAGCGTCGCTGATCCCGAGTTGGCCCGCTGGTCGGCCGTACGCCGCGGCCGCTCGCTGTTCGCCGCTCATCGATGTGCCCAATGCCACTTTGCCCAGGGCACCAGGCTGCCGACCCAGCCGGCCAGCTCACTCGACTCGGCCACCGCCCGATTCAATCACAACTGGATGTCTCACTGGATGGCCAACCCCAGGTCGATGCGGAACCACACCCGCATGCCCGCGATGTTCGGCACATCGGCAACCGAGATCCAGGCGGTGGGGGACGTGCTGGCCTACCTGACGCAGCTGCAGATCGATCCGGTGGTCCCGCCGGCCGGTGATGCCGCTGCCGGGCAGCGGCATTGGGAGCAACTGGGATGCATCTCCTGCCACACCTTTGCCCCGGCCGCGATGACCGACGACTGGGACCGTACCTCGCTGCACATGGCCGCCACGAAATTCTTTCCCGGTGCGCTGGCGCGATTCCTGGCCAAGCCGCACCAGTTCCACCCGCAATCCCGGATGCCCGACTTCAAGTTGACCAAGACCGAGACGAAGGACCTGGTCGCGTGGATCTACGCACGCTCGAAGGGACGACTGAAACAACGCCTGCTGCCGCGGGGCAACACCCAGCAGGGCAAGCAGCAGTTCGTCTCGCGTGGGTGCCTCTCGTGCCACGGATCGCAACTGGCAAAGGCCGATTCGTTGAAGCCGCTCGAACCCATCCGGCTCAGCTTCGGCAAACAGACCGCCTCGGGCTGCCTGGCCGAAACTCCCCGCCAGCAGGCCGGCAAGCCTCGGGTTCCCGTCTACGGGTTCTCGAGGCAACAGCGATCCGACCTGTCGGCCTTCCTCGCGGCGGGCCCCGACCGTTCACCGGGCCGCTCGCCCCTGGAATTTGTCGCCGGCGCGATGCGGACGCTGCGCTGTGCGGCCTGTCACGACCGCGACACGGCGACCAGCCCGCGTCGCGAGATCATTGCCGAGGAGAGCGAGTTGGGGAGACTGCCCGGCGTGTTGCCCAACCTGACCTGGGCGGGTGAAAAACTGCAGACCGGTTGGGCCACTCGCTTGCTCGGTGGTCAGTTGAAGCACCCATCGCGGCCCTGGCTGAAGGCGCGCATGCCGGGCTTTGGCACGTGGGGAGCTCGACTCGCCCGCGGCCTGGCCGCCGAACACGGCGTCTCGATCGAGGCCACTTCAGGTCCCAGACCCGAGCCGGCGCTGGCCGAAATCGGAGCCAGGCTGACACTCAAGCAGGGAGGATTCCACTGCATGCAGTGCCACGGAGTCGGCAGCAAACCGGCGTTGGCCCCATTTGACAACCGCGGAGTCAACTTCTCCCGGGTTCGAGATCGCCTGCGCTACGGCTTCTATCTCGACTGGATGTTCGACCCCCTGCGTCTCGACCCACACTCGAAGATGCCCCGCTTCTCACCCGATCGAAAGACGACCTCCGTGGGCAACGTGCTCGACGGCGACGCCCGCAAACAGTTCGATGCACTTTGGAACTATCTGCAAGCCGTACCCGAGTGATCAAGCTGAGTTGCCCGTCTGGGCACCTGCCAGGCGTCTCACACGGAACATCTGGCATGGTTCGCCCGAACCACCTCACTCGGCTTCCAGGATGCGGTCGTAGAGATCGCGCGGCGAGACGATGGGGATCCCCCGGAAGACTCCCAATTTCAGCAGTTGCTTGTCACCTGTGACGAGACAATCAGCGGAGCCCGCGATCGCCGTTCCCAGCACCGGCAGATCGTCGGCGTCTTCGAAGGCATCGAAAGGAACCTGAACAGGGACAACCACCTCGCTGTGCCGCCGGAGGACCGCCACCACGGCGTTGGCTTGCTCGGTGGTCGCCCGGAACTTGCTGACGTAGTGCTCGGCCAATTCGCCGATGATGTGCTCCGAAAGGACCACCACGCGGTCCCGGAGCCAAGGCTCGTTGCTGAGCGTGAGTTGCGTGCGTACGATGACGCGAAGCCCACCATGCCTCGAAATCGTTCACCAGTGGGTGGACAGACTCACTCGTTTTCCGTGGACTTTCTCCCATGCTGATTGAACACCGCGGCCGTCATCGGCTCGGCATTTCCCTGGCCATCCTCTGTGTTGGACTCCTCTTCGCTCGAAGCCAGACGAGGGTCTCCGCGGCTCCGCGGCCGCCCAACATCGTGCTGATCATGGCCGATGACGTGGGGTGCGAGACCCTGGGATGTTATGGCGGGCAGAGCTACAAGACGCCGCACATCGATCGGCTGGCAACCACGGGCCTGAAGTTCAGTCACTGCTACGCGATGCCCGTCTGCCACCCCACTCGGACCTGCCTGCTCAGCGGCCGCTACCCACGCCACCAGGGCAACCCGAAATGGGGTAGCTATCCCAGGATCGACGAGTCCTACACCCTGGCCCATGCACTCCGCTCGGCCGGCTACCGCACCGCGATCGCCGGCAAGTGGCAATTGGCTCTGCTGAGCCAGGACCTGCGCCAGCCACACCGGATGGGATTCGACGACTACTGCGTCTTCGGCTGGCACGAAGGGCCCCGCTATCACCAGCCGCTGGTCTTCCAGAACAGCCGGGTCCGCACCGACGCGGTCACGCAGTACGGCCTCACCGTTTACACCCGCCACCTGGCCGACTTCATGGCAGCCAGCAACGACAAACCCTTCTTCGCCTTCTTCTCGATGGCACTCTGCCACGACGTCACCGACGACCTCGAAACACCGGTCCCCTACGCCGCGGGCAAGGACCACTACGACAGCTACGCCGAGATGATGGCCCAGATGGACATCCACGTCGGACACATCACCACCGCAATCCGCAAGCTGGGCCTCGAAGAGAACACGCTGGTGCTGTTCACGACCGACAACGGCACGGCCAAGAGGTCGCTGCACCAGGCCAGCGACGGCAAGTTCCTCCGCCGACCGGTCTCGAGCCGTTTCAGAGGCAAGCTGGTCCCCGGCGGCAAGGGCAACCTCAGCGACGATGGCACACACGTCCCCCTGCTGGCCAGTTGGCCGGGGCGAATCAAGCCGGGAACCACGACCGATCGACTGGTCGACATGAGCGACTTTCTGCCGACGCTCCGAGACCTGGCCGGAGGACATCAGCCTGCAGGGGAGACACCCCCGATCGACGGACACAGCTTCGCCGGGCTGCTCGATGGGTCGGGGCGGCAGAAGGACCCGCGGCGATGGGCCTACGCCGAACGAGGCCTCAAACGGTTCTTTGTCCGCACCCAGAACTGGAAGCTCTACAACAACGGCCGGCTGTTCCACGTCGCGGTTGACGTGAACGAGAAGTCACCGGTCACGCGGCCACCCGCCTCGGCCGCTGCCGACATCAAGCTGCTCAAGCACGCCATCGCCACGATCGACGACGGACATGCGTTTCCGAAGTGAGAGGCGGTTGCGCGGAAAGGCGGACCCCTACTTCCCCAGGTGCTTGCGGGCGAACTTGATGTACTGCCGCCAGTCGTAGTCGGTCACGTCGTGCTTGCCGGTCCGCAGGTGGTAGCCCATCCGCCCATGTACGGGCGCATCGGCCTCGGGCATCTTGTCGGTGCCCAGGCCCTCGGTCCCCAACAGCTTGTAGACACCGCCGGCGTGCACCGCCGACAGGAACTCACCGCGAGGATCGGCCCAGCGGTCACCCGTGGCACTGGCAATGTAGACCGGACGCGGGGCAATCAACGCCAGCAGCATGTGCTGGTCGACCGGCAGGCTCGCCTCCTTCTTGTTGTACTTCTTGAAGTTGCCACAGAACCAGTGCGGGAACGAATTGTTGATCCTCCCCACGGTCTCGCCAAACGCCCGCCGCGACAGAGCCGCTCCGCCGCAGCCGGAGTTGTTCGAGATCACGATGGCGAATCGCTGATCCCGGGCTCCGGCCCACAGCGACGTCTTTCCCAACCGGCTGTGCCCCAGCACAATCACCCGCTTGTGGTCGATCTGCTTGTCGGTCTCGAAATAGTCCACCGCACGGCTCAAGCCCCACGCCCACGCCGAAATCGTCCCCCACTGGTTGGCCCTGGGAGCCTTCTGGCCATCCTTGTAGGACAGAGGATGCACACCGTTCTGGAACTCATCGTGGTAATCCGGGTCGATGTCTCCGCAATAGATGGTCGCCACGCCAAACCCCGCCGCCACGATCCGCTCAACCGACCATCGACTCGCAGACAGGGCCCGGGATTTCTCGTTGGCCCGGTTGTTCTCGTACCCGTCACGCGGGTTGTTGCGATGCCACGACCGGGCCAGGAGGATCGCCTTGTCCGAGTGAATCGCGTGGTTGCCATTGAAGTTCAGCCCCAGGAAAATCGGCACCGCAGACTGAGCGGACGTGGGCAGATAGACCAGCAGGTCCATCTGCGGCCCCGTGTCAGTGCCGTCAAACAGCACCCGCACCTGCTTGCGAACCGCCTTGCCGCCCAGGGCCTTCTTCGACGATTCGACCAACCGGAACACCATCTTCGAGGGACGACCCGGAGCCTTGCCGTAGACGTGTTCCTGGAACAGCGCCAGCACCTGTGGCCTCCGCTTTTCGGTCCACTGCCTCGCCGTCTTGACCGGCTTGCCCGAGAGCAGCTTCAGAGGATCCGGCAGCTTGAAGCCGGGCACCTTGGCCTCGTCGTAGTTGGGTACAAACTTCTGGGCCTGGACCCGCTCGGACCCGACAAGACACACCGCCGTCAACAACGACGCGGTGAGCATGAGAAGACGCGGTGAGAATCGGTACATCTGGGAATCTCCGGGTGCCGGAACAGCGAGGCGGACTCGACTATGCCGTCTGTCGCGGCCGGTTGCAAATGCGAACGGCACGCCTGTTCGCCACCGATGCCAGCCGTTAACCTGTCGACTTGCCACCCGGCCAGGTCAGCGGACGACCCGCCTCCCTTGAACAGTTGCTCCACGGACAGAGCATGGCCCACGGACTGAACTCCTCGCAAATCCAGGCGGTCCATGCGACCTCGGGACCGGTCCTGGTCCTGGCCGGAGCCGGCAGCGGCAAGACTCGGGTGATCACCTTTCGGATCGCTCACCTGATCCGCCAGGGAGTCCGCCCCGATCGCATTCTCGCCGTCACCTTCACCAACAAGGCGGCCCGCGAGATGCGACAGCGGACCGAGGACCTGCTGAAACGAGTGGTCAAGCAGCCTGCTTCACAGCGTGGCGACGACAACAAGCCGCTGCAACCGGTGATCTCGACCTTCCACTCCCTGTGCGTCCGCATCCTGAGGCAGGACATCGAGGCCCTGGGCTACCGCCGCCGGTTCACGATCTACGACCGCTCGGACCAGGACGGAGCCGCCCGCAAGTCACTCCGCGACATCCACTGCCCCACGACCTCGCTGCGGCCCGCTGAACTACTGTGGCGAATCAGCAACTGGAAACGCGACGGCCTCCGCGCCGAGGCGGCCGGAGATACGGTGGTCGACGAAAAAGACACCCTGGCCGCCTTGGCCTACAAACGCTACGAACTGGCACTGAAGGCCGCCAACGCCGTCGACTTCGATGACCTGCTGCTGTGTACAGAGGAGCTCTTTGACGAACACCCCGCTGCGCTGGCACGACACCAGAAACGCTTCGACTACGTGATGGTCGACGAGTACCAGGACACCAATGCCACCCAGTACCGGATCATCTCCGCACTGGTCGCCTTGCACGGCAACCTCTGCGTCGTCGGCGACGATGACCAGTCGATCTACGGCTGGCGAGGGGCGAGGATGGAGAACATCCTGGAATTCGATCGCGAGTTCCCCGACGCGACCATCGTTCAGCTGGAAGAGAACTACCGCTGCCGACCGGAAATCCTGGAACTGTCCAACCGCCTGATCGCTCACAACACCGAACGCCGCGACAAGACGCTGCGTCCGGCTCGCGGGCCCGGCAAACCGCCGCGGTTTCTCGAGATCGATGACGAGGTCGACGAGGCGACCTACATCGCACGGGAAATCCGGGCCGCGGTCGACGGCGACCGCTTTCGGTACAAGGACGTGGCCATCCTGTTCCGCACCAACGAACAGCCTCGACTGTTCGAACAAGAACTCCGAGCCAACAAGGTGCCCTACGTGCTGATCGGAGGCCAGTCGTTCTTTGATCGCCGCGAGGTCCGCGACCTGGTCGGCTATCTCAAGGTCATCGCCAACCCCGACGACGAACTCTCGCTGCTGAGAATCATCAATCGCCCCACTCGAGGCATCGGCGACGGCAGCGTTGCCAAGCTGCTGGAACGGGCCGTCGAAAAGGGCAAGAGCCTGTGGCATGTGCTGCCCCAGGCCACCGCCGACGGCGACATCCCCGCCCGCCCAGCCGAGAACATCGAGCGGTTTCGCAAGATGGTCGACGGGTACCGCAAGCCGATGAACGACGGACGGCTCAGCGAAAGCCTCGAACGACTGATCTCCGAGATCGGCTACAAGCAGGAGATCGACCGGCAGTACAAGACGCCGCTGGAACGGGTCTCGCGATGGAGTTCCCTCGAAGAACTCATCAACGCCACCTCGCAGTACGAACAGCGAACCGATCGCCCGTCACTGGAAGGGTTCCTCGAAGAGATCGCCCTGGAAAACACCGAGGATGAACAGGACAAGGACAAACAGCTCAAGAAAAACGCCGTCGCCTTGATCACCCTGCACAGCGCCAAGGGACTCGAATTCCCCGTCGTGTTCCTGGTCGGCATGGAAGAAGGCCTGCTGCCTCACAAGCGATCGATCCAGGACGGGCACAATGCGATCTGCGAGGAGCGGCGACTGGCCTATGTCGGAGTCACCCGCGCCATGGACTTCCTCACGCTCTCCTGGGCCAAGCACCGCACCAAGTGGGGCAAGCGGCAAAAGACCAAGGCGTCACGTTTCCTGGCCGAGATGAACGGCGGACCGGTCGGCTTCGACGAAGACGAAGACGAAGACGACCTGCCGCCGAGCAAAAAGACCCGCCGCCGGCGACGGACTCGGTCCCAGTAGCTCTCAGCGTGACGCCGCGATCGGCTTGATTGGCACGGGCACCACCGACTGCAGCTTCTTACCGTCGGGCAGGCCGAACACCTCCAGCACACCCTCCCGGCCAGCCACCGCCACTCGCGTGCCGTCACGGTTCAGGGCGACCCCGTAGACCGGCGACCGCACGCCACTCACTGCAGCAACCCGTTTGCGATCGGCCAGAGTGTAGACTCGCACCTCACCGAACCGCCCCGCCACCGCCACCCGCTTGCGATCGCCGCTGAGCGCCATGTCGAGTACCTCACCCGGCTGAGCCTCGAACCCCTTGGCATACTGGTTGCGACGCGAGATCGGCTTGGCCCCGTTGCCGGCTCCAGTCACGCCGATGTTCTGCAATGCGATGCCAAGCTGGAACGATGTCATCGCCTTGGACTTGCCGGCCGAGACGGCAAACATGTCGTCACAGACCACGCTCATCGTTCGCTCCGACGACGCATCGACGGTTCGCAACAGCTTGCCGGTGGCCACGTCGGCCACCTTGGTCGCCTTGTCGCGGCCGGCCGTCACCAGGTACTTGCCGTTGGGTGTCCAGGCCACGTCGACCACCCAGTCGCTGTGCAACTCGAATCTCCGCAGCTTGGCCTTCGCTTCCAGGGGCACGATGTGAATCGCCCCGTCGGCGCCGCCCAGGGCAATCGACTTGCCGTCCGGAGAAAACGCACCGCGGAAGACCGTGTCGCCGCTCACTCGACGGGTCGAGACCACCTTGAAGGTGGCCATGTCGAAGACCGTCAGCAACCCGAACCGGGCCGGTGAACCGCCCGCAGCGACCAGCAGCTTGCCGTCGGGGCTGAACTCCACATGAGTGATCAGGTCGGCCCCGGTCGCCAACCGCACCGGCGCCTGATTTCCTTGTTTGCCTTTTGGGCCGTCGCCTGAGACCAGCACCACCTCGCTGCGGCAGGCACAGGCCACCCACTTCCCGTCGAGTGAATAGGCCACCGAGGTGATGGCCGGCTGGTGCGTGTACTGGCTGGGGATCACCACCGGCGGCTCGGCCACCCTGGCCACCGAATCGATCTTGCCTCCCTGGGCAATCCACCGCCTGAGGATCTCGACCTTGGCCGCAGACAGCGGAGTCCCCTTCGGGGGCATCGCCGGTTTCTGGCCACTGACCATCTTGATCAGCAGGCTGGCCGCCGGCTTGCCCGCAACCAGCAGCTTGCCCGATTCGCCACCCGAGCGGATCGACGCGGCCGAGGCCAGCGACAGCTTGCCCTCGGGTTTTTCTCCGCTGTGACACGCGAAGCAGTGCCGCCTGAGAATCGGCCAGACCTGCCGCCGATAGCTGATGCCCTCATCGGCCGACACCGGTGAGGCCACCGCGACGGCGATCACCCAGGCGGCGATCACACAGCCGGCCAGCAACGACACGGAAATCCGCATACGTCTCATCAGTGCACCAACATGAATTCGCGGCTGTTGAGCAATGCCCACATGAAGTCCCCGGCCGCCTCCTGCCGCTTGTCGCCGTAGCTGGCAAAGAACTTCGCGGCGACTTCCTGTTCCTTGGCCAACGGACGCCGGCACAACGACCACAGGTAAAGAGTCTCAACCAGCTTGCTCGTGTCCTTTTCCGACTTCGCCAGCCGTACCACGCGGCCGGTGCCGCTGTTGACCCGGCTGAGAATCGACTGGCCGTTGATGAAGTGCAGAGCCTGCAGCATGTTGGCCCCCGAGTCCCGCTCGCACTCGCAGGCCTCCATCCGCTGCGGCTTGCCGAACAGCTTCAGGAAATCGCTCTGGATGTTGGCATCGGGCAACTGCTTGGCCGTGAAACCGGCCGGAGCCCCGTTGAAGCGTTCCGGCACTCCGGTCGCCTGCACCAGGCAATCGAGCAGCGTCTCGGCCGGCAACCGGCGAGGCACAAATCTCGAGAAATTCATGTCGTCGTGCCGGTTCGAATCGTTGGCCACGCTGCTGCGCTGGTAGGTTTGGGAATTCACGATCGTCCGCATCAGGTGACGCATGTCAAAACCGCTCTTGATGAAGTCGGCCGTCAGAGCGTCCAGCAGAGCGGGGTTGATCGCCGGGTTGGTCGACCTCAGGTCATCGACCGGATCGATGATCCCGCGATGGAAGAAGTAGCTCCAGATGCGGTTGACCAGGCTGCGAGCAAAGAACGGGTTCTGGGGTGACGTCAGCCAGCCGATGTAGGCGCCTCGTCGATCAACGCCACTGGTGGCCAGCTTCGGTTCGCTGCCGCCCAGGAAGCGGGGCGGCTGAGCCTTGCCACTGCGGGGGTTGGTGCCGAAGCCGGTCCCCAGGTTGATCACCACCGCCTTGGCATTCTTCACGCCCGGCAGCCGCGGGTCGGTCTTGGTGCCGACCTGGTTGAAGAAACTGTACAACCCGTAATAGTCCGCCTGTGTCCAGTTCTCGAACGGATGCGGATGGCAACGTGCACACAGCATGCGGATGCCGCAGAAGACCTGGGTGGCTCGCTGCAGCGTGTCATGCGTGTCGTTGCTGACCGCGTAGAAGGCCGCGGTCGGACTCTCCGAAACGCCGCCCCGGCCAACCAGCACATCGCGGGCGAACTGGTCCAGCGGCTTGTTGGTCGCCACCGCCTCGCGCAGCCATTCGCGGAACGAAAACACCGCCGGATCGCTGAGCCGCGTGCGGCTGTTCTGCAGCAGGTCGCCCCATTTCAGAGACCACTGATCGACAAAGTCCTCACGCCCAAACAACGCCTCGACCAGCTTGCGACGCCTGCCCGGATCCTTGTCCGCCTCAAAGGCCTGCACCTGTTCGGGGGTCGGCTGGATGCCCGCCATGTCGATCGACACGCGACGCAAGAACCCCGCGTCGTCGATCAATTCCGACGGGCGGACATTCATCAGGTTGAGTTTTTCGATCACGAAGCGATCGACGATGTTGTCCTGGGGCACCGGTGTCGGTTCGAAGTCGCCTCGAGGCTCAAGCACCAGAAATTCGGACGTGGCAAACGTCCGTTCAAACCGCGCCGACACGGCCGTCTCGCCCAACAGCAACGCCTGCACCAGTCCATCTCGGCTGACCGCGGCGATCCGTTCGGTGTTCACCGAAAAGACACTCAGCCGGGTCACGTCTCGCAGCGATCCGTCCGAGTAGGCTGCCACGACCTGCAGTTGCTGTTCCCAGCCGGGCCCCACGACGATCTTCTGCGGCAGGATCGACAGCGACTGAAATGTTGCGGCCCCGGCCGGATCCGACTTGGCCCCCTCGCGGATCCAGCCCCTGATGAGCCGGTGTTCGAGGCTTTCGGGTTCCAGCCTTATGCCGCCCTTGTGGGCCACCTGGCCCAGCGGCTTGCTCAGCATCAGGCTGACGGCAGGATTGTGCCGGTTGATGCGGCGGCCGAGGAACTCGTCGGTCAGCGATTCGAAGTCCGCCATCGGGTCGGCGCCACGCAGCGACAGCTTGAAGCCGTTCTTCCCCAACGAGTACCCGTGGCAGGCCCCCGAATTGCAGCCGGTCCTCGAGAGCACCGGCATCACGTCGTCGCGGAAACTGTGCAAAGCCATCACAGGCGGCAGCTTGACCTCAACGTCCACCACCGCAATCAACCCCAGTGCTTCGACGCGGACCTGGGCCGTCCCGCTGGCCACCGGCTCGACCCAGCCCAGCGGCGTCACGCGCACGACCTTCGGGTTCGACGTTTGAAACGCCGCCCGTGACGTCAGGTCGACGGTCCGGCCCAGAGGCGTCCGGGCCGTGACGACCAGCGAGTGCGGACGACGGTTGTGAGTCAGGACCATCTTCGAGGGCCAGACATGCAGTTGACCGATCAGGCCCGGCGATTCGGCCCGCAGAGCCCCGGCCGGGCTCAGCAGCATCACGACAGCCAGGGCCAAGAAGCCGGTTCCCGGTACGAGAGATCTCTGAGACCGTCTGGCTGGCATGCTCATCGTCTTGTATTCCGTCTTGGGTCTCATCACTCGAGACTCCTAGCGACCGGCGGAGGTGGCGGTTCCGAGGGTCCGTTGTTGGCAAATTCCAGTGAAAAGTCCTGGCTGGCCGAGACCTGGATCTTGGGCGTCTTGAAATTGGGTGGCCCGCTGGCCACCAGCTTCAGCTTGTCGAGGCGGGCGGCGGTCACCTTGGCCGGCACCACAAGCGGCAACTCGAAGCGAGTCTGCCCCGGCTTGACCACGACCTTGGCGGCGGGGACACCCTTGGGTTGTCCCGCAACGGTCACGGTGATCTGTCCAGAAAACCCTCCCCGCCGCAAGAGCTCGCCCCTCAACCTCACGGTCACGTCCGACTTGGGAGTCCGCGACGCCCGCACCACGCGATCCGCTCGCGGTGCGATCTCCAGTGACCGCCGAGCCTTCAGTCTCAACACCGTGCTGAACGACCTCGCCAGCGCCGTCTTGTTGTCGGCCGAGCGAAGTTCCGCGACCACGGCCAGGTCGTAATCGACCAGTGGCAATCCCGGCGGCACGGTGACCCTGTAGATGGCCTCTCGTGGCTGGGCGGCCACGGCAGCCTCGAGCGTCTTGAGTTTCGCGGCTCGATCAGCCCCGGCCCTCTCGAGTTGCTTCTTCAACGCCTCATCCGGCTGCCCCGCCGCAGCGGCCTTCTTCTTGAGCGCCGACAGGGCTGCCTGAGCCTTCGTCACCGCCGCCTGGGCAGCCTTGACCGGGGCCGGCACCGGAATGTCGATCGTGGCCGCGGTGCCGCGGATCGCGGCAGCCGCGTTGGGCTTGCCCTTGGCCAAGGGGACTTTCTGACTCGTCAACAGGCTCAATCGCACCGGGCCGATCGCGTCCGGTGCCCGGGTCAGTTGCAGCGGTACGGCAATCTCCTGCCCCTGCCACAGTGCTCCTCCCGATATCGGTTTCGCCGTCACAAACACGATGGGTGACGGTGCAGCCATGTGACCCACCGCCAGGTCCTCACGCAACCACGGCTGCGTGGCAGCCAGCGGGTGCGAGGCCACCTGAACAGGACGCCTGATCGAAGTTCCCTCAGCTTCCGAGACCCCCACCAGCCGGAACCGGTCGGGCCGGTTGGCGCCGTCACCGCCCACTCCCGGAGGACTGACCACCATCACCAGGGCGCCGGGTGCACCGGCTGGGATCGAAGTCGTTACCAGCCGGAATCGCCCTGGTGCCCCGACGGCCTCCAGCCGGATGGCACCGGTGTATCCTCGTCGCGTCACGTCCACTCGGAAGACGTGCCAGCCACCGGGCAGCACGTTGTACGAGTTGGCGGCCACGACCAGGTCGAAGTCGGGTGGGGCCGGGTCGGTGGTCCGGGTCACCACCAGGCGGTAGACAAACCGTCGCCCGCCACGGCCGTGTCGATCGCTGAGGCTGGCCACGACGTGTGAGAGGCCGGCGGAGACCGTGAGGTCGAGCCGCGAGTCGGACCGGACCGCGTCGTCGTTGGACGCCAGCACCGCTCCGTCGGGCTTTCGGATCTCGAGCATCGAATCCAGCGGCGATCCCAGGCGATCGGCAAACACCTCGAACCGCAACTTCTCACCCGGCTTGACCGGCACCCTCCAGCCGTCGGATTCGCCGGGTGCCATCACGCGGCCATTTCCGGCCGAGGGAACCGAGTCGAGTTTTCGCGACTCGGCTGAAGTCTCAACCACCTCGGGCCATCGAGAAGTTTGCACTCGAGGCCGCAGCCCCACGGGCAGGCCTGAGGAGGGCCATCGCGTTGCCACCAGCCCGCGGGCTCCGCGGGGGACGGTGACCTCGACACGCGTCTCCTTGGTTCCGGTCCCCAGCACAATGACCTCTCTGGCCTGGCCCCGGGTCACCGCCGCGGGGAAGACGAGATCCGCGGCGTCGAAGCGGCCGATCGACAGGCGGTAATTTCCGGGGTTGCCGGCGGCGTACTGCAGGTCGTGCCACCTGAGCGTGTACAGGCCGTCAGCGGGCAGCATGGCCGCGATGCGGGCGTCACCGGCCAGGTCGACTCGCGGCATCCCCAGGGCCACTCGGCGACCGTCGGAACGGTGCAGGTGCAGCACCGGTCTCAGGGTCGAACCCACGCGTCGGGCCAGCAGATCGATCACCACCGACTGGCCCCGGCTTCCAGCAAACTGAACCGTGCCGACCTGCGACCCGGCCAATCGGCCGTGCAGGGCCATCGGCAGCTTCTCGATGCGGACCCCGGCCTCAAGCGGTTGCTGAGGCAACCGGTCGACGGTGACGAGTTGGGGAATCGAGAGGCCCTGTCCGCTGGCCACTCGCAGGTGATACACCCCCGGCTCTACGCCGTCGGCCAGCGTGATGTCCAGCGTGACCGCATTGGCTGCCGGCTTGCCCACGATCACCTGCCCGGCAATCTCAATTCCCGCGACAACGCGTGGAGCGGGCAGCAGGTTGGTGCCGCCGATCACGACTCGCGTCGTACCACCCACCTGCAGGCCACGAACCGACAGGCTGGTGATGGTGGGCAGCGCGGCCACCAGTTGGGTCGACCAGGCACACGCCAGCAGGCACGCCAGGAAACGGGTCGGAGGCCGGAGCATGAGGCGGGATCTCGGGCGGGCGGGTAGGCCAGCGGGCAGGCAAGGTCCCGGTGACTATCCAAAGAGCTCCTGGATCGGGTCGGCCTCGATGAACCGGACCGGTCGACTTCCCGGACCGGGCATCATCGTGGTTTCCAGGTCGATGCCCATCGCCGTGTAGACCGACGCCACCACTTCCGGTGGCAGCACCGGGCGATCGTGCGGAGCGGCACCGATCTTGTCGGTCGACCCGATCACCTGTCCGCCCTTCACGCCGCCGCCAACAAAGAAGTTGCTCCAAGCCGGCGGGTAGTGGTCTCGACCACCCCGGTTGTTGAGCTTCGGTGTGCGGCCAAATTCGCTCAGCACCGCCACCACGGTGTCCTCGAGCAGCCCTCGCTCCTGCAGGTCTTCGATCAACGCCGTGAAGGCCTGGTCGAACTGGGGGCAAAGGTGCCGTTCGTAGTCGAGGTAGGTGTTGTCGAGACTGCTGCCGTTGGCGTGCATGTCCCAGCAGGTGACGTTGAAGACAGTGTCGAAGTGGTTGACAGTCACAAACCTCGACCCGTTCTCGATCAGCCGCCGCGCCAGCAGGCAGCTCTGGCCAAACGTGTTGCGGCCGTAGCGGTCGCGGAGCTTGTCGGTTTCCTGGGACGGGTCAAACGCCTTGCGGGTCTTGGGTGAGGTCAGCAGGTTGAAGGCTCGGCTGTAGGCGGTGTCGCGTTGGATGGTCGAGGAGGTCTCGGTCTTCTGCTGGATCGCGTCGAGCTGCTTCAGCAGGTTGCGACGCGAATTGATCCGGAACTCGGTCTGGCCCTTGGGAGGTTCGAGATTGGCCACCTTGAAGTTCTTCACCGCAGGGTCGCTGCCCAGGAAGAAGGGGGCGTGGGCGGTGCCGAGGTACCCGGAGGCCTGGCCATGAGGTGTCGAGGTGCCGGTGTTGCCGATCTTGGCCGGCAACACGATGCTCGCCGGCAGGCTGGTCTTCTGCCCGTAGATCCGCGAGACGACCGAGCCCATGTGAGGCTGAATGTTGGCGGCGTTGAAGTCGTGGCCGGTCATCATCCAACGCTGGCCGTTCTCGTGCGACGCCCCGGTGTTGTGATGCAGGCTGCGGATCAAGGCCACCTGGTCCATCATCTGAGCCATCCGAGGGAAGTGCTCGCAGATCTGGACTCCCGGCACCGAGGTCGAGATCGGCTTGAACTTGCCGCGGATGTCCGAGGGAGCGTCGGGCTTCATGTCCCAGGTGTCCAGGTGTCCCGGCGACCCGACCAGGAACAGCGTGATGCAGTTCTTGATCTTCTGCTTCGCCGGATCCACCGCCCCGGCAGCCTCCAGTTCCAGGGCCGTCGGCAAGGACAGACCCATCGCCGTGGCACCTGCAGAGAGAAAACTGCGGCGGCTGACACCGTCGCACAGGGGCACATCAGCCTGGCCAACATGAATCATCAGGGGGCCTTTCGGTTCGAGACGGACCTCTCGGCAACCGGCCGAGGTCGCTTTCTCGTCAAGTCGTCAAATCGTCAAATCGTGTAGGTGACCGTGTTGGAGATCTCAATGAATTTGCTGTCGATGAACTCACGCTGCTTGTTCTTGCGGTAGTTCACGTACTTCCACATCTGCAGCACGATCTCGTACTTGCCCGGAGTCTTGTCCGGGTGCGTGTAGTCGGCCTCGATGCGAGCCGCCGGAGTCGCGATCACCTTGCCGTCTCGCTTGACCTGCCACTGCAGACGCAGGCCCCAGTCGTTGGTCACATCGCTGCGTGAGACCTTGCGGCCCTCGAGACGTAACTCCGACTTCGGCGTGCCTTCAAACTTCTGGTCCATCCCGGTCGGCCTCCGCTTCGGCTTGGATGACGCATGTACGCATTTTGATCCCACGATTCTACACAATTTTCGACGCGATCCCAGAGGTCCTTGCCTCGGCGGGTCGACTTGACGTCACTCGGGACCGGGTTGGCTCGGTCGTGGCTCAACTGTTGGCAAACGTCGAATGCCGGGTCGACTTGTAGCGGACGTCCAGGTGAGGCGTTTTCAGCACCTTCTGCTTGACCATCGACTCGATCGATGCGGCCAGGATGCCCGAGACCAGCAGAGTCCGCTGGACCGGATACCCCGCCTTGCCGCTGACAAACATCTCCTCGGCACGACCCATCAGCTCGGCCGAATACTGCACGTTGGGCGTGGGGGGCAGGTGGAAGAGTGTCGAGAGCGGTGCGTTGCGGCCCTTGAGCTGGGCGGCGAAGTTGAAGTCGGCCACCAGGCCATTGAGCAGCAGCATCGTCGCCCTGGTCCCATCGCGGTGCTGGTAGCGGTAGGCCACCGGCTCCTTGACCATCTCGCGGATTTCTTTGGGTGTGGGATGCCAGTGTGTGAAGGTGGGCCGCGGTTGCCTGAGTGTCTGGGTCCGGGTCAGGCAGGCCTCGAACAGCTTCGGGCTCCAGCCTCCCGCCTCAAAGGACCCTTTGTCCATCGCCTTCCAGAAGGCGTCGCCGCGGAGACCCTCGACCCACGCCACCCCGGTTTCCCCGCCATCACGCCGCTCGGCCATGCACTGCATCGTCTCCAGTGCGTGGAAGTCGTAACTGTCGACTCCGCCATAGGCCAGGCCCATCAGCTCCTCGACCTTCTCGCCTCGCGGCAGATCCACCGCCGGCATCCGCCAGGTCACCGGCAGGCTCGAGCCGGCCATGAACGGGAAGTCGAGCTCGCGCGAGATGTCGACCATCTCCTTGGCCCATTCCCACTTCCACGACAGGTGCTTGTCGTTGAACACCGGAACGCTCTTGCCGTCCTCACGGAACACGTCGGTGATCTTCTTGAAGAGCTCGTAGCGCGGGTACTTCTTCTGACCCAGCTCGTTTCTCGGATAGTCGCCGTGCTCGCCGATCAAGAGCACCGCGTCGACAGCCAGGCTCTTGCCTCCCCGCCGGAGCGTTTCCGCCACGGTCGGGTAGATCTTAAAGCCAAACTCCTTCTGCCGCGGCCGGCTGAGATCGTTCTTGGGCACCTGGTCGGCATAAAGCGACACGACGTCGAGTCGAGGCTGGTTCCAGACACCATCGGTCGGATACCCGTGCAGAAACCGATCGCCCATGTGCTGCGCATGCGAGTGATATCGCCACTCGGTCGAAACAATCGCCATCGTCTTCCGCTTCTTCTTCTTCTCAGCAGCCTCCGCCTCGCTGGAATGCACCGAAAGAGCAGCGGTCGCCGTGGCAAGGGAACCCTGAACGAAGTCGCGACGAGTCAGCATCGGGTGTGTTCCTCAAGAGAATCGGTAGCAGGGCTGGGACAGTGCATGGCGGCCCGCGACCCGGCCCTGTGGGCAGTCTGGGCAACCCACTATTCACTATTCAAGCTCTGACCCCAAGTGATGGGACGGCTAGGGTGAGCGGACTACTCGGACGGGGGCCAGGATTCGGGAGGCGTGGCGAGTGCTGTGGTGGATCGTGTTGATGGCCTTGCGGGCGTTGTCGGGGAACTCGATCGTTGAGGGTTTACCTGTCTGCGGATTGGGCTCGTAAAGAGGGGAACCGGTGCTGGCGATCGTAACCCGGATGCGATGGCCGGCGTTGAAGATCTGGCTCATCCAGCCGATACGGAAGCGGACCGGGTACACCTGCCCCGGCTTCATCAGCACCTGCTTGCGGAATCCTTCGCGATACCGCAACCGCCGTGGGTAGTCGACCAGCAGGATCGAGCGACCGTCGGGATAAACATCACTGATACGGACAATGACGTCGGTGTCGGGAGCCGAGGACGAGACGTAGAGCTGGACCTTGACCGAACCGGTCCACTCGACGGGCCGCTTGAGCGTTTTGGAGGTGAAGGTCAGGACGTCGTCCTGCTTCTCGAAACCGCTGGCATCGCGGGCTCCGGGGAACCCTCGGCCGGGTATCGAGCGGGGCTGATTGGGGTCGCTGTTGTAACTGGTCGCTGCGCCGACCCCGTCGGTCATGTCCGACTCGGTAAGACTCAGTCCTCCTTTGTGCTGCAGAAAGTAGGAGGTGGACCGAGCCGGAGGCGGAAAATCGTCGGCCTCGCGCCAGGTGTTCCCCGGGGCATCGGACTCACCCACCGCTCCCATCACATAATAGCGCACCGTGGCCCGTGCCGGCTTGGGCAACGGCTTACCCTTCAGGTGGTGATCGAACCAGCCGACCATCGAAGCGTGCACGTCGACGGCAGCGTTTTCGGGATAGACCAGCTCACCCACCCGGTTCCCCTTGTTCCGCCGCCCGTGCAGCCACGGCCCGATCATCAGTTTCTGCTGCCTGACCGACCGCGGGCCGCCCTGGTGCTGTCGACCCTGGAAGCTGGCGATTGAACCCTGGTTCATGAAGTCGTACCAGCTGCCGATCGTAAAGCAGGGCACGTTCATCCGATCGAAGTGTCGGCTGCAGTCCTCCGCCTCCCAGTACGCGTCGTATTCCGGATGAGCAAACCACTCGGCCAACAGAGCCCGGTTGTGAGCCGGCACACGGCAGTTGGCATCCATCCCCTTGAAGCGATCGGGCCGCGTTGTGCCGCCGATCCGATACCCCTCCTCGTACAGGCTCAGTCCCGTATCGACCATGTACTGGCACGACAGGTGAGGAGGCCGGGAGACGGCGAGGAAGTTCTGGGCGAACCCGCCCTGCGAGCTGCCAAACGTGCCGATCTTGCCCGTGCACCAGTCGCGTCCGGCCAGCCATTCGCAGGTATCGTACCCGTCCTGCAGTTTGCCCCAGGCCAGGGCGCGGTAACCGACCCACGTGCCTTCGGATTCCTGGGCGCCGCGGAAGTTGACATGCAGCACACCAAAGCCCTCGGCCGCCAGCCGGGCGGCCATCTGGCGAGTGCCTCGCCCCTTCAGGCTGGCGTAACGCTGTTCGAAGACCCCCGGCCACGGGCCCTTGCCGGGGGGCAGATAGAGATAACCGGAAAGCCGCTTGCCGTCTCGCATCGGCACCATCACGTGCGTTTCGGTGACGTCGCCGAGGTCGAGGTCGTCGGCGGCCGCTGCGGTCGACGCGCACAACAGCGCGGCGACGAGTCCCGAGAGCAGGACTTCGGTTGCGGGAGATTGCATCATGATGGGTCTCGTTTCTAGGTGCGGCTTTTGGCGTGAGCGTTCCGGCCAAAAGCCTTCGGACTCACGGGCCCGGCGAATTCGGCGACGGATCACACGCCCAGCATGCGTGCGGCGTTGTTGTAGAAGATGTCCTCGACCTGACTGTCGCTGAGTTTCTCGCTCCAGCAGGCCCACTTCAGTGAGCGGATGTGCTCGAGACCCACGATGACCGGGTCGATCTTCAGGTGCTTCTCGCCCCAGACCGGAGTCTGCTCGTACAGCCAGACAAACGAATCGGCGGCCGAGAGTGACCGGCCTCGCATATGGCTGACCGGCAGGTCGGTGCCGTACATCAGCTTGTCGTGGCCGATGATCCGGATGATCGACTGGTGAGCCATCGGCTCGCAGTTGGCCGAGGTGTCGAAGTAGAGGTTGTCGAGTCCGGTGAGTTGAGGCAGACCCTCGAGGTTGTGAGCCGGTTGGAATCCTCGGGCCGAGTGGGCCAGGATCAGCCGCATGTTGGGGTAGTTCTCGCAGTAGCGCCTGATGCACTCGATGTTCTTCGGCTCGGCCACCGCCCGCGACTTGACCATGTGCAGCGTGATCACCCACCCCTCCTCGTCGGCCACCGCGATCAGCGGCTCGGGCAGATACGCCTCGATGTCGGCATCCCACGTCGGATCGACATTCGACATCGTGTGGTAGCACTTCAGCCCGTGCAGCCCCAGCCTGCGGACCTCCTGGCGAACCCACTCGGGATCGTCCTCGGGATGGATGAAGAAGATCGCACGGTTGTCGGGGTCCTTGGCCACATGCTCGGAAACCCACTGGTTGGCCGCCTGGCGATTCTCGAGCTCCGTCGACGTGGCAAAAGGGATGAACAGCGCGTTGGTCGGTCGAGGTCCGTGCACGTCCTGCATCAGCAGGTTGTATTCCTCGAGACCCACGTCGTCGGGGGCTCCGGGGACCGTCCAACCGGCAGTTGCACTCGACCACAGATGTGTATGTGCGTCGTAGATACGATCGGGCAGAAACGACTCGACCTCACGCCGGTAGAACTCGTGGTCAACTTCATTGACGGCTGTGCCTGTGATGCTCATAGGTGACGGCATTCTGCAAAGGAGAACCGGAGTGAGGAGGACGCGACCGGGCATCCTACGACCGCCTCGCGGGCATTGCCACCGAATCGCCCGACGAGAGGTTTGAGGCTTGGCGACCGATCGCGACCTCCGTAGTCTGGTTTCATGATCTTCATGATCCTCATGGCAAAGACCCGAAGCCTCCTCACCGCCCTGGCCATGATCCTGCTGTCTGCTGCCGAAGTCCCGGCCGCACCGCCGGATGCCCAGACCCAGTCCAAGACCCAGTCCAAGACCCAGTCCAAGACCCAGTCCAAGACCCAGTCCAAGACCCAGTCCAAGCCGGACCTCGCATTCCTCGGCCCGAGTGGCAGCAGGACGTTCGACGCCCGTGACACTCTGGCGCCGGCTCCGGAGTCATCCACCGACGCCCGCGAGTGCCTGAAAGGGCTGACCTGGAAGCCCCAACCGTTCCGGGTCCGCTGTGAAACAGCCGACGATCGGCGGGGCGAGGTATTGCTGAGGTTTCCGTCGCCGGTCGACACCGGCAACGCGGCCAATGACCGGGTGGCGGTCGAGTGGTACGTGGCGGGAATGAACACCGGAGCGGCCAAGCGAGCCCGGGCGGTGGTGGTGGTGCACGAGTCGGGGCGAGGGATGACCGTCGGCCGCCTGTTTGCCGCAACGCTCCGCAAGCAGGGCCTGCATGCCTTCATGGTGCAACTGCCCGGTTACGGCCACCGGGGCAGCCCCGGCGGCCGGCTGCCCGCCGACCAGCTCTTCGACCAGCTCTTCGACCGGCTCCGCCAGGCGATCAGCGACGTCCGCCGGACGCGTGATGCGATCACCGCCCTGCCCCTGATCGACCCCTCGCACATCTCACTTCAGGGCACCAGCCTGGGCGGATTCGTCGTGGCCAGCTCCGGGAGCCTCGACTCCGGCTACGACAGCGTCTTCGTGATGCTCGCCGGAGGCAATCTCTACGAGATGATCCAGAAGGGCAAGCGGGACACCGCCAGGGTCAGGCAGAAACTCATCGAGGCGGGGGTCAGTGACGAGCAGTTGAAGAAACTGACCAGTTCGATCGAACCCACCCGGGTCGCTCATCGCCTCGATCCGAAACGCACCTGGCTCTTCTCGGGAATCCGAGACACGGTGGTGCCGATGGAGAGTGCCCTGGCGCTGGCCAGGGCGGCTCGGCTGCCGACCAATCACCACGTCAAGATGCCGACGGACCACTACACCGGCATCGTGTTGTTGCCGAGCATGTGTCGGCTGATCGCCAAGCAAGTCAAGACTCTGCCGGCCCGAAAACGCTGAGGCCCGCTACTGCTTCACCCCGTCGCGCAACACCCGAGCCAACCGGAAGCCCGCCTCGACCACCCGCCGTCTCGAGACCGCGTGGGCCTTTGTCGCGTAGGCCCGCGACAAGGCCACCGCCGGGATCTCCTTTTCTGCATCCGCCTCACCGCGTCGGATCGCCGCGAGGATCTTGGGCGAATAGACCACCTGCTGCGCCAACCGGTGACTCTCGCTCACCCAACTCTCGGCCTCCAATTGCTTCTCGGCCCGCAGGCCCGCCGACACCAGCTTCCTGTCGGCCAGCAGCACCGCAGCCCGCCGCACCAGGTCGCCACTCAGGCTGCGACCTCCACCGAACTGACCGTCCCAGTACATGTGCAGGTTGATCGTCTTGTCCCGGCCCTTGATCGGCACGTCGTTGCCGCCCCGGTCACCCAGCGGAAACCGCTTCGCCGTGAACGACGCCGTCGAATGACACGGCTGGTGTATGTCGCCGATCATGTGACACAGCCACGTCACGCACACCGCCCGCTCGGTATCAGCTGTGTCACCGGCCGCCAGCCGCCTGCGACACAGCCTGATCGCCTGGATCACGTTGAGTTCCCGGGTCGCCAGGTTCGCCGAGGGTGGGACAACCGTCGCGAGGTTGACCTTCAAACGTGGCTCGAGCAGTCGACGGGCGTCGCGGGAAAGGAACAGCGGTCGGTTGATGTAGTGCCAGGTCGGCCGGTCGCGATCGGTCTTGCGAACCAGGTCGCTCCACACCGCGGCCTGGGAAATGATCCACTGATTGCGCATCGATTCGTCTTGCAGCTCATCAGGAGGCGTAAAGTACTTGTTGACCTGGGGATGCTCTCCGAGCAGCTTCAGCACCCGCACCCGGGTGGCAGTGTCCATGCGGCTCCAGGCCACCAGGGCCACCAGCCGATGTCCCGAGTCCCACCAGGCCGAAGCCGATGCCGGCCCCAGGCCCAACAGCATCGCGACCAGTAAGGCAGTGAGCGGCCGACGGAGTCGATCGGATGGTCGCATCGGCATGTCCCCGTGGCTGGCTGCGTTGCAGTTCGTCGTCAGTTTGCTCAGGGTGACGTACCCACGCTCCACTTGCCACACCACGCGATCTTGCGTCGCCTGCAGCAGTCCCCACCGAAGACAAAGACCAACGATGCCGATTGAGACAGTAGCCGGCTGGACTCCTGAGCCGGGTCCGCGGATCGAAGCCTCCCGCGACCTGGACCGCTCGAAGGTCCAGGCACCGGGCATCGCCGCACGTCCCGAAGGCGGCTTTCGGCTGTTCTACACCGCCGTGGGACCCGGTCGGCCATTTCCCGAGTGCCAGGGCTACATCCTGAGCGCCGTTTCGGAGAACGGCCTCGACTTCGAGCCCGAGCCGGGCATCCGGCTGGCTCCGGTCCCGGCCGTTGAGCACATGTCTCTGAGACTGCTGGCTCCGTCGATCGTGCGGCTGCCAGACGGGCGATGGCGGATGTATGTCGAGGCGCGCGGCAAGGCGGATCGGCCCACGGTGATCACCAGTGCGGTCTCCGAGGACCAGCTGAGTTGGCAGCACGAGCCGGGTGTGAGACTTCAGACACCCGACGGACTGGGTGGCCCTCGCCTGGTCGAACTGCCCGACGGTCGCAGCCGGTTGCTGGCGTGTGCCGACGACTACGGTGAGAGCGGACCTGCGGCCGGCCAACGCGTCGGCAAGCACATCATCAGTGCCGTTTCCCACGACGGTCTCGACTTCGACTTCGAACCGGGCCCAAGGATCCGCAGCGGTCAGGCCGACTGGGACGCCCAGGGGATCACCGCAGGTCAGCTGCTGGAGAGCCAAGACTCGGCCCAGCCCTGGACCATGATCTACTCGGCCTGGCAAGACGCACCCCCGGGCAGTGTGATTCCCGTGCACCCCAGCGATCCGGCCACCGCCGACTCCCCGACTGCAGAACTCGACTTCGCCGCCGCCTCGATCGCCGCCGACATCGCGGGGTTTCGTTCGAGGATCTATCGGTCGAGGTCGCCGGACGGGCTGAGCTTCGGGCCGGCTGAGTGTATTGTGGCCGGCGGCGGTTATGACAGCGACGACATCGACGCGGTGCACGCCGAGGACATGTCGGTGATCTCCCTCGGCGACGGACGTCAGCGGATGTATTATGCAGCCTGCGATGCGGCCGGAAACTGGCGGATCGCCAGCGCCGTGACCGATTCCTGACAACTCGGCGAATCCCGCCCCCGCCCCGCCCTGCCGCCTCCCCTGCCCCCTCACTTTCCTGCCCGTCTTCGAGAGCTCTGCCGTGGACTCGATTGCTCTGATCGACTGGATCATCTGCGGCTGCTACCTGGGGGTGGTGATCGGCCTGGGCCTGTACTTCTCGAACAAGCAGAAGGACAACGACGACTTTTTCCTGGGCGGTCGCAACATGCACTGGCTGCCGGTCGGCCTGTCGCTGTTTGCCACCACCTTCAGTTCCAACTCATTCGTCGGCCTGCCTGCCGAAGGGGCCTTCGGCGACTACCACCAGCTGCTGGCCATCTTCTTCATCCCGTTCGTGGTGATCCCGATCACCTGCATCTGGTTCATCCCCTTCTACAAGGGATTCGGTTTCGTCAGCCTCTACGAGTACCTCGAGCGGCGATTCACTCGGAAGGTCCGCCTGCTGGCCAGCCTGATCTTCATGGTCTACTCGGCCGGCTGGATGGGCACGATGCTGCTGGCCGTCTCACGCATCCTCGACGTGGTGCTCGAAACCGACTCGATCGTGCAGACCCTGGCCGTGATCGGAGTCGTCGGTCTGCTGGCGACGATCTACACGGCGATCGGCGGCGTGAAGGCGGTGATCTGGACCGACACGATCCAGGCCTTCGCGTTGTGCGGCGGCATGCTGTTTCTGCTGGGCCTGTTGATTTGGAAGATCGACGGCGGTGCCTCGACGTACCTGGCCGTCGGTTCCGCCGAAGCGAAGTTCGAGATGTTCAGCCTCGAGGGCGGTCTCAGGGAGCACAACCTGTATTCGGCCTGTGCCTACGGCTTCTTCGTCTACATGGGTGGCCAGTTGGCTTCCTATGGAGCGTTCCAGAGATACGTCACCGTCGACTCGGTCAGTTCAGCCCGCCGGGCCTTGATCATCAAGGGGGGCTTCACGCTGGTCTCCTGCACCCTGTTCTTCATGGTCGGCACCGCACTGTTCGTGTTCTACCAGCAGTCGCACCCCGAGATCTTCGAGAGCTACCTGAGCGAACCTCGCAAGCACGACCAGTTGCTGCCGCACTTCGTGATCACCTACGCCGGCGGTTTTGGCATGACCGGGCTGATCCTGGCCGGGCTGTTTGCGGCGGCCATGAGCAGTCTCGACAGCGGAATCAACAGCATGACCGCGACGCTGGTGACCGACTGGTTCCACGGCCGTGAGCTGGGCACCTCGGTCAACCGCTGGCTGACCGCTGGTTTTGGACTGGGTGTGACCGTGATCGCCTGCCTGCTGGCCTTGATCAACTCGCCGGTCTTCAAGATCCTGCTCTCGATCGCCGGAGCCACGCTGGGTCTGCTGCTGGCGATCCTGATGCTGGGAATGCTCATTCGTCGGGTCAACACCACCGGCGTGCTGGCCGGTGCCATCTCCGGGCTGTGTGTCTTTTTCCTGATCCGCTTCGGCCTGCCGTTCCTGGGCGAAGAGACTCTTCAGTCGCTGGGACCGGTGGGGGACCTGAAGTCCAACACCTGGTGGGACGGCCTGGTGACCACCGTGCCGGCGGTCGTCGTGGGCATCTCGGCCAGCTACCTGGCCCCGCCCCCCCGAGACGATCAACTCGACGGCCTGCTGCTGCTGGGCTCGAACCAAGCCGTAGGTCAGGCTGTGCCTGACGATCCCCCCTGAAACCACGGCATCAGCTCGCAACCGCGCTGGAAGACCAGCGACGACCCGCTCGCGGTCACTTCGTCGTAGCGGCGATGCTCGTCGGCCACCAACCCGGTTCCACAGGCGGCGATCGGCACATGCCCGTGGGCGTGAGTCCTGGTTCGCAGCAGGGTGGGATGGTCGGGCGAGACCAGGATGCGGTAGTCCCCGAGCGACCCCAGCGCGTCATGAATCGGCCCGACAATGCACTCGTCGATCCGCTCCAGGGCTTCGATCTTCGCCGCGACGTTCCCGTCGTGTGACGCTTCATCGGTCGCCTCGACATGCACCACCACCAGGTCGTGCTCGTGCAACGCGGCGATGGCCGCCTGGCCCTTGGCCGCATAGTCGGTGTCCAGGTACCCCGTCGCCCCTTCGACCTCGATCACCGTCAAGCCCATCAGCCCCCCCAGCCCTCTCACCACATCGACCCCGGTCACGACCGCCGCGGTCTTCCCGAACCGCTCGACAAACGGCTCGAGACCCGGCCGTCTGCCCAGGCCCCAGAACCAGACCTGGGTGGCCTGAGAATCGACATCCGACCCGGCAAACAACTCGCGGCTGCGGTCCATCATCTGGCAGAGCCATTTCGATCCGGGCCCGCCCGGCAGGTGCTCACTGATCGGCAGGTCGAGCAGGTCGTGAGGCGGGGTGGTTTGGGTCGTGGCCGAGAAGACTGCCTGGCCGGAGCTGGACCGATGCACCAGCAGGTTGCGGTAGCTGACACCCGGGTAGTACTGCCAGGTCGAGTCGTCAGCGAGGTCCTGTTGCAGGCAATCGATGAGTGCTTTGGCGGCGTGATTGTCAACGTGCCCGGCGGTGAAGTTCTGCATGCGGCCACCAGAGACCGTCACCAGGTTGCAGCGGATCGCCCAGTCGTCGGGTCCGAGTGCGATGCCCTGGGCGGCCGCTTCGATCGGTGCCCGGCCGGTGTGGCAGACCAGCGGGTCGTACCCCAACAGGCTCATGATCCCCACATCACTGCCGCTGTGCAGTTCGCCTGGCACGTGATCCGCCTGGCCCACGACACCCGCCCGGGCGATCTCATCCATCGCCGGTATCCGAGCCGCCTCGAGCGGAGTGACCCCGTCGTGAGTCCCCTGGGGCTCATCGGCCGCTCCGTCGGGGATGATCAGTGCGTATTTCATGGACCCGCGGCCGATTCCTGCAGGGCGTCGCAGACCGGGGAGTCAAAAGGCCAGGGGGGACAGCGGGGAGCGCTGTCCCCCCTGGAGCGGAAAGCGGAGAGGGAGGGATTCGAACCCTCGGTACCCGTGAAGGTACACCGGTTTTCGAGACCGGCACATTCGGCCACTCTGTCACCTCTCCCTGGCCCCTCCGGCAATCGTCTCACCACCGACAGGCCGCGGCAATCATAAGGCGTCTGGCTCTTTTGCGCCAAGGGGCGCCCCCGGCCCCAGTCTCCTCTCGACCCAGGCCTCGTCAACAAACCGCACCCACAGCCATCTCAGCGTCGATTCGGCCCGCCGGTACGCCGCGTCCCGGTCCTCCTCGGCAACCGCCTCCTCGTCTTCGAATCTCACCCCACCAGGCCCCAACACGCCACCTCCCTCAAGCCTGGCCAGTTCCTCGTTGACCCTCGCTTCCAGGCGAACTGCCCAGACCAGTCCGTAGGCCTGGGAGAAGTCGTCCCAGGCCAAAGCCAGCCTCTGACCTGGCTCGGCATCGGGTTCCGTTGGGGATGCTGCTGCGAGTCGACCGGCCCACCACAGCGCCCCGGCCAGGGCCAGCGTGCCACACAGCCGCACAGAATCGGTCCAGCCACCGGCGGGAATCGTGCCACTGAGAGGCCACAGTATGGCCAGGATCCCTCCGGCACCGGCCAGCACCGCACCCCCTCGACGGGTCAGCAGGAAGTTCCCTGCGCCCAGCCCCAAAACGACCAGCCACCCGATCAGTTCGGGCCAATCCAGCCTGACGGTTTCCCACACAGCTCCCTGCGAGACGCCGCTGATTTGCCCGGCCAGTGCCACTCCGGTCACTGGCCACTCGAGTACCAACAGCAGGGGCAGCATCACGAACCCGTTCCAGGCGGCCGAACCCGGCCGCCTGGCCCCGAGCACGGCCACCGCCGGACACAGCCACAGCACGCTGGCGGCGTACCACAGGTGATCGATGCCTCCAGGTGAGACAGCCTCGAACAGTTGTGCCGCGGCCGCGGCGAGTGAGCACCCCACGGCGGCGAGTCCCCATCTCCAGGCCGACTGCAGGGTCGTGCCCGCCACCGTGCTGCGACCCCCGAACCAACTCCAGGCGGCCCCCAACAATGCTGCGATCGTCACGACATGCATAACCTGACCCCGGCCACCGCCTGCGTCACCGGACCTGGTGCGCGTCATTTCCCGAACAGCCGACACACCCCTACGGCGTGACTGCTACGACCGCCACCAGTGTCCGGCCCTCAGAGACTAGCGGCCCAAGACGACGGTTTCACCGCAACGATGTCACCCGGTATGTCGAAAACCAATACTGTGACGCTCGGTCAACCTGGTCGAGTCGAGGCGGGGTGACTCGTAGGTGACCCCCTATTGATGAACCCTCGCACCTGTCACGCACCATGACGAAACTTGAAGGAGATCTCCCGATGAAGTTGACCACCGTGATCGCCGCTGTTGCGGCTCTGTTCGTTGGCACCCAGACTGCCGACGCTGGCCTGCTGGACTTCCTGAACTTCAATGGCAAAGACAGCAAGAAGTGCGAAGTCAAGGTTGCCAAGCCGAAGTGTGCCAAGCCGGCCGCTCCGAAGGCGGCCAAGTGTGCCAAGCCTGCCGCTCCCAAGGTCCGCAAGCCCGCCGCACCCAAGTGCGCCAAGCCTGCTGCTCCCAAGAGCGCCAAGTGTGCCAAGCCCGCCGCCCCGAAGGTTGCCAAGTGTGCCAAGCCGGCCGCTCCGAAGACAGCCACCAAGGGTTGCGAGTATGAGAAGAAGACGACGCTGCTGCCCCGAATCCGCCTGCCGCGGATCCGTCGCATCAGCCTCTTCAACAACTAAGAACGCAACCTGCGTTTGAGTTGAACGACTGAGAGCACGCCCGGCGTGATCGCCTGCCGATCACCCGGGCGTGTTTCGTTTCATGCGACCGGTGCTACAATGTGGGAAGTTCCCCGCAGAGCCAGCCGCCGATGCCGCCACCAGAGGTCACCAACGACTTGCTCGGGCTGCTCCAAAAGAGCCGGCTCTTGAGCGAAGACCAGATCAGCGACGCCATCCATCGCCTGGAACTCCCCACCGATGTCGCGCCGGAAGAACTGGCCGAGGCCCTAGTCGGGTCCGGACTGCTGACCCGCTTCCAGTCCGATCGACTGCTCGAAGGAAGACACCGAGGTTTCTTCATCGGCAACTACCGCTGCGATCACATCCTGGGCACCGGAGGCATGGGGTGGCTGTACCTGGCCACCGACGTCGACAGCGGCAACCCCGTCGCCGTCAAGATGCTCCCCAAACGACTCGAGGGCGACCCCGGCATGGTCGCCCGCTTCGAACTCGAAGCCAAGGCCGGACTGCTGCTGAATCATCCCAACGTCGTCCGCACCTACGAACACCAGCGTACAGAAGGAGTCTACGGCGACGTCTACTACGTCGTGATGGAGATCGTCCGAGGCATCAGCCTCGAAGAACTCATCGTCCGCAACGGACCCCTGCCATGGCCGGCCGCCTGCGACGTAATCCGACAGTCCGCCGCCGGACTCCAACACGCTCACGACAACGGCACCATTCACCGGGACATCAAGCCGGCCAACCTGCTGGTCGACACCGACGGACACGTCAAGATCGCCGACTTCGGACTCTCGAAAATCGAATCCGAAGCCGATGACGAGTTCTCATTGCAGATGATCTTCGGCCACGATTGCCTGGGCACCGCCGACTACATCGCACCCGAACAGACACTCGACAGCAACGCCGTCGATGGACGCGCCGACCTCTACAGCCTCGGCTGTACCTTCTACGCCACACTGACCGGCAAGCTGCCCTTCCCGCTGAAGACCACCAAGCAGAAACTCGAAGCCCAGAGAACTCGTAAGCCCCGACCGGTGGGGAACCTCGTCGAAGACCTGCCACCGGAAGTCACTGCGATCCTCGAAAAGATGATCTCCAAACGACCCGAAACCCGCTTCCAACAGGCCTCGGACGTCTGCCGGGCACTCTCGAGTTTCTCAAAACGAACCCCCGCAGAATTCTCGTTCCAGAAAGTCCTCGTGCAACGAGCCGAGATGGCCCGCAAGAAAATTGCCGCCAAACAGGCTCACCGCACCGGCGGCTCGTCGGTCATCGCCGGACACTCCGGCACCGCACACTCGGCCGTCGAAACCTCGATCCGATCCCGAGTCGATCCCGACGAGTAGATCGCCTGGAGGTCAGACCCGGAGCCGAGCATCACTTCTCGAGTCGACGCCTCGCCTCGGCCAGGCGACTCCGCCACTGAACGTTGCCCGGCGCCAGATCCACGGCCGTCTCCAATTCTCTGGCCGCCTCGGCCAACCCCGCCGCTCCTCCACTCCCCAGCAACAGCTCACCCAGGGCGGCGTGTGCGTCGGGCAAGTCGGGCCGAAACCGGATCGCCTGCCGAAAACATCGCTCTGCCCGACCCGCCGCGCCCCGGTCTCGCAATGCCCGCCCCTGCCACAACCACGCCTCTGCGTAGTCGGGCTTGCGCTGGATCGCCGCCTTGAAGCTCTCAATCGCCGCATCAATCTCCTTCAATTCCCCCAGCACCAGCCCCTGCACCAACCGCAACTCGGCCGAATCGGGGAAATCCACAATCGCCTGCCGAAGCACCTCGCGAGCCCGGCCCGCCTGGCCGACTCCACCCAACGCACGAGCCAGCTGCAGAGGAAATCTCACGCGACCGGGATGCTCGGTGATCACCGACTCGAGGTACTCAACCGCCCGCTGGGTCTGGCCCTGCTCGAGCATGGTCTGAGCCTTGACGGCGATCCAGTTGGGATCGCGTCGCAGGATCAATACCTCCGCCACGTACGGATCGTTGCTGGTTTCGACCTGCGGCATCGTCTCCAGCCGCCGCCTGACCCGCTCGGCCTCGGCTTGCCGACCCTGCCGGTACAGAACTCGGGCCAGCAGCTCCTGCACCATCCGGCCCTCCGGCTCGATCTCCTCCACCTGCCGACACAGCCCCTCGGCGTCGGCCAATTCTCCCTCGGCCAGCTTCAACCTCGCCAGGCCCAACAGGGGCCGAGTGTTGAGCGAGTCGAGCTGACTCGCGTCGCGAAACAACCGCTCGGCCTCCTGCTCGCGGCCCAGGTCCGCGAGCATTTCGGCCAGCGACAGCCTGGGCAGCGCGCTGTCGGGGGCCAACCTGATCGCACGCTTCAGGCACCGCTCGGCCTCGAGCGGATCCACGTTCTCGAGACTCACGCCCAGCAGGTAGGGCCAACGGAACTCGTCCCGGTCCAACTCCTCGGCCCGCCGAAAGGCCGCATCGGCGGGCAGGTCGAAACCATGAGCCCTCAGCAGCATCGCCAGCTCGCCCCACGCCGTGCCCGAGTCGGGCTGCGACACCACGCGGGTTCGAGCCGCCTCGATGGCCTCCCGAACCTCAGCTACGGCGTCCGAGAGATCGACTTCGGATTGAGTGATACCAGGTCCCTGCCAAGGACTCCGCCGGATGGAACCGATCGCCAAGGCCAGTACGACCAACAGCCCGATCAGGCCGCTGACCAGCACCCAGTGGCGACCGCGACCCGCGTCCCCGGTTGCCTCGTCAGCCTCGGTCATGATCCCGCCTTCTCGAGCTGGACTTCGCCGGCCCCCTGTTCCAGGGTCACGATCCGATCCACCAGCCCGCCGGCGAATCGCTCAAACGTCCCGTCGGGCCACCTGATCTCGATCGCATCGACCCGTTCGATCTTGCCCAATCCGAAGTGCACTCGTGGGTCGCTTGAAGAGAGATAACTGGTGGCCGGTTGCACCAGCCTCAGGAATCGCGACCCCCCGGCACTCACCACCACCGAAGCCCCCAGAGCCATCCGCCCACCACGATCGGCCAACTCGGCCTTCACGATCAACCAGTGAGGCCCCTCGCCTGGCCGTTGAGTGCTGTTGCAGTTGTTGATCAGAATCCGCACGGGACCAGCCGTGTTGCTGACGACCACATCCACGTCACCGTCGTTGTCGATGTCGCCGGTGGCCAACCCTCGAGACACCTCGACTCGGCTCACCAGCGGGTCGGACCGGTTGTCGTACCTCTGGAACCGGCCGGAGCCGTCGTTGAGAAACACGTGATTCCGCTCGGCGTAGATCTTCCAGAACTCCGGCACCGACTCGTCGGGCTGGCTCTGGCTGTCACGAGTCGCCCGCTTGATTCGGCCGTTGGCGACCAGCAGGTCGAGATCCCCGTCGTTGTCGAGGTCGAGAAACTGGGTGCCGAAGCCGGTGTAGCCCAGGCTCGGTATCGCCAGCCCCGCCCGTTGACTGGACTCGCGGAACCCCTTCTCGTCGAACCTCATGTACAACGCGTTGTTTTCGCCTTCGAGGTGAGTCAGCAGCAGGTCGATGCGGCCGTTGCCGTCGATGTCGCCGCAGGCGATTCCCATGCTCGCTTGCGGCCGTCCCCCCGCGCTCAGAGCCCCGCCCCGAAAAAATGCCTCCTCGCGAAACGTCCCGTCCCGGGCATTGATCCACAGAAAGTTGGCGGCGTGGTCGTTGGCCACATAGATGTCGGGCCAGTCGTCGTCGTTGAAGTCGGCACAGACGACCCCCAGCCCAGGTCCTCCCTGACGCGACACTCCTGCCCCGAGACTGATGTCGGCAAACCGCACCGTTTCACTCGCCTCACCTTTGACCCTCGCACCACCCAGGTTGCGGTACAGCCGGTCGGGCTGCCCATCGAAGACCTGGGGTCCACAGTAGTCGGGTCGACCACTGTTGTCGGGACACTTCATGCCGGCCCGGTAGTCGACATAGTTGGTCACGTACAGATCCAGCCAGCCGTCTCGATCCAGGTCGAACATCGCCACCGAGGTGGACCACGAGGCGTTGTCGATTCCCGCGGCGGTGGTGATGTCCTGGAACGTGCCGTCACGTTGGTTCAGGTACAGGCGATCGGGGCCGAAGTTGCTGAGGTAGAGGTCGGGGTAGCCGTCGTTGTTGATGTCGCCGGCGGCCACGCCCATGCCGTAGCCGGTGTCGGCCAGGCCGCTGGCAACAGAGACGTCCTCGAAACGACCATCGGCAGCCTGGCGGTACAGCCGATTGGCCACCGTCGAGTCGGCCACCGGTTGGCCTCGATCGTCCATGGCTCCGCTGTTGACCAGGTACAGATCGAGATCTCCGTCGCGATCGAAATCGAACAGCGCAGCACCCGGCGAGATCATCTCGGGCAGGAAGTACCGACCGGTGGGACCGGCGTCGTGGACAAAGTCGACCGACAGGCGATCGGTGGCCTCTTCAAAGAGAACCCCCGGACTGCCGGCAGTGCCCGGATCAGAGCCTCCAGCGGTCGGGGCGTCCCCCTCGCCGTCGCAACCCGACACCGCC
>CAUZJR010000006.1:0-33518 GCA_963580005.1 Planctomycetota bacterium | reverse complement strand
ACTCGTCGCCGAACCGCCACCGGTCAAGTACGTCTACCAGCCCGACACGCGAATCGCAGATCGGATCGAGGGCGAGAGACTGCTGCAGAAGTTCAACTGCGTCGGTTGCCACATGGTCGAATTGCCAGAAATTGCCATCCGAACCAAGCCCTCACAATTCAACGGCCTTCGTGGTTCCAGTCTCGAAAACCAGTCAAAACCCTTCTCGGAATTGCTCGACGCCAAGACTTACGCCGGTGGGCTTCAGGCTCTCAGGGATGGCAAACCCACCCGCGTCCTGAAGTTCCATTCGACGAGCCCCACACCGTTGGAACAGGAAATCCAAGTCCGATTTCGTGGGATGCTTCGTTCTGAACCCGATCCCGATGACGAGGAAGATACTAGCTACAGCTACACCCTCTGGGAAACACTTCAGGTTCAACTCCGTGATCCCCGGCTCCGCGGCACAAAACCCGACGCAAACCTTGTCTGGGAAGACATGCTGCTCCCAAGCGCCGTGATCAATGTCGACCGAATTGATCGTGACGTCGCTAACTCCACCGCCGGACGCGGTGGTCGATTCGCCGAGTGGCTGGTCAAGTACCTTGTCGCCAAACCCAATCACAAGGGGACCGGCAGCGCCGACAACTCCTGGCAAATGTCACCTCCACCGCTCTTCCAGGAAGGACTCAAAGTCCAGACACCCTGGTTGTATCGTTTCCTGAAGGATCCCGGCCCAATCCGCCGGACCACCGTGCTCAGAATGCCACGGTTCAACCTCGACGACGACGAAGCCCAGGCCTTGGCCAACTACTTCGCTGCCGTCGACCGGGCCGAATATCCCTACCAGTCGATTCCACAACGCCAGGACGCCTGGCTGACCAAGAAGAAAGGCCAGGACGCCTGGTTGGCCAACAACAGAGTCACCGACACGGCCAAAACGGCGGCCGACACGAAGAAGGCGGCCCAGGAGGCTGCCAAGAAGCTGGCCGCTGCCCAGGAGGCTGCCATCAAGGCCACCGACGAGGCTGCCAGGAAGAAGGCGGCCGAGATGGTCAAGGCCGCCACCGATGCCAAAGCGAAGGCCGATGGGGCGGTTGCCGAAGCTGACAAAGCGGCTGCAGATGCCAGGGCTGCCGCAGCGACGGCGGCCAAGACGGCGGCCACGACGGCTGCAGATATCAACCAGTACCTCGACTCCGGTTGGAAGATCCTAACCGACCAGAATGTAAAGACCTCCGTCTGTGCCAAGTGCCACCAGGTTGCTGGAATCCCAGTTCTCGGCAAGCCCGAGGAGAGCATCTTCGGTCCCAATCTCGATTTCGCCGCCAACCGACTGAAACCCAAGTGGCTGCTGATGTGGCTCCACAACCCCAAGTGGGCCACTCCCTACACTTCCATGCCGCAGGCATTCGTCAAGGGGCAGGTGGTACTTCCCGAGCAATTCGGCGGCGACGGGGAGCAGCAGATCGAAGGGGTTCGGGACGCGCTGATCAACTATCACCGGCTGGTTGAAAGTCGACTCCGGTCCAGCCAGCCACCCAAGCCACAAGACAATCCAGCGGACGCAGGCCCGTCGGCCGCAGGTGCGGAAGGAAGACAGTGACATGATGCGGTTCCCGATTCCACCGCCGGCCGCAACCCTGGCACTGTTCCTGACTCTGGTCGGGTGTGGTGAACAGGCTCCGCCTGTGAAAATCGGCGTGCGGGTCAGTAGTGACCTCGCTGAAAACAGTGCCGATGGCGGCACCGGCAAAGTAGCGGGCTACGGCACTCTGACCGGCACCATTACCTTCAGCGGCGAAGCGCCGACTCTTGCCGCCATAATCGCCCTGGGCATGGCCAAACGCGACTCAACGGTGTGTGCCAAAGACGAGGCCATTCAGGACGATTCCTTTGTCATTGGTGACGGCGGTGGACTCGACAACGTCTTCGTCTATCTCGCCAAGAAGCCACGAGGCACAAAGTCTCCCGAGTCACTCGAGCCGATCGACTTTGACCAGAAGAACTGCCGCTTCACCAACCATGCCAGCATCGTCCATGTCGGCCAAGATGTCATGGTCAAGAACTCCGACGGCGTTTCTCACAATACCCACACCTACCCCAAACGAAACAATGGGGACAATTTCGCCGTATCACCCAACAACTCGACCGGCGTCGCCGTGAGTTTCGTGGTTGCCGAAAACAGACCGTTTCGTATCGGTTGCGATATCCACGGCTGGATGCAGGCTTGGCAGCTGGCACTCGATCACCCCTACGGCCGAGTGACCACGGATGGCGGAAAGTTCACAATTGAGAGTATTCCGGCCGGGCAGCATCGCGTGGTTATCTGGCACGAATTGGCCGAGATTCTCGAGACCGTTGATGTCACCATCGAAGTCGACGGAACCACGTCACTCAACAAGGCCTTCGACGCCAGCAAGTTCAAGCTTCCCTGACCACGTCCCCCAAGCTCATTGCATCTGAACTTTCACCTGAATACCCGATCAAAGAGACACCCACACGTGCGTTTGTCGACCTTGGCATTCTTGATGCTGTCAGTCGTAGCTGCCGGTTGCGGTAGTCCACAACTGACGTATGCGCCACCTGAGCGCGACATTGGCAACGCCACCGTCGATCAACTCGCTGGGCTTGACCCCACCGTTCGTGAGAATGTCACAAATGAGATCGAGGCCGCATTTGGGACCGCGTCCAATCCGGTGGCTTGGGATCGCCTGGCCGTTGTAGCAGTCGAAAGCAATCCGGACTTGGTTGGCAGTCGCGAGATCCGGGTCCTTGATTTCGGAGTCATCCAGGGTACCGCAGCCGAAACAACACAGGGATGGCAGGGTTCCTTCCGCGCCAAGATCGCCTGGCCGGATCACCTTACCAGTCGATCCGACAACGCAATGGAAATCAACGACACAATCCGTGGCGTTGGACTGCAGTGGATCGGAACATCCAAGTGGGCAGGAGCCAAGGTCGACGACACACCTGTCCGGTTCTGGGTCGAACATTATGACCCGCGAACCCACCAACTGACCGTTGGTACGTCACCACAATTGCCACAGGGCACCACTCCAAATGTCGGATTCAGTGACACCTTTCGGTTGGTTGGCCATGTCCTCAAACAGGGTCGGCACATCTTCCTCCGACAGTGCATGCACTGCCACGGAGTGGCTGGTGACGGAAACGGGCCGACCGCCCGCAATACGTTCCTGAAGATGAAGCCCTGGCCTCGTGACTACCGCCAGGGACTCTTCAAGTTCACCTCCGTCAAGTTCGGAAGTCGACCCACTCGTGACGACCTGAAGCGGACCATCCGAGAGGGACTTCCCGGCACGTACATGCCGTCGTTCGCGATGCTCGAACATGACGAAGATGGTGGATTGGATGCCGTGGTCGAGTACGTCAGGTGGCTATCGATGAGAGGCCAGTTGGAAAGCCTGCTGGCAGACTCCGCAGACAGTGATGCCTCGAACGCAACACCCGAAGCCTTGGCGAAAACGGCCGTCGAAGAAGCCGACGTCGTAATCGTCAGCGTCGGCTGGAAGCCCGCCAGCACTCCGCAAGCCGCAATCCGGCCAACTCGTGGTCGTTGGGCCAGTATCGACGCGGCCACCGCCTGGCTGCTTGCGAATACCAACAAGCTCTCGGACCAGTCATTTACAGACGACAAACTACCGAAGGATGTGTTGCGATTGGTGACACTCTCCGACGAATCACTCACAACCGATGAACTGCCCGACGAAATCAAACTGATCCTGCAATTCAAGAAGAAGGACTTTCTCACGAAGGTCTCCCGTACCGAGTTGCTGGAACACGTCAAACTGGCAAACGACAAGAAGAGTCCAGAACACCTTCGTGACTTTCTCAAGTCCGTCTCGGCTCGTCGGGGCCGTGACTGGTTCCTCTCGAAGGATACTCCCTGTAAAGACTGCCACGGCGATACCGGACGCGGCGATGGCCCTCAAACCCGCGCCTTGCAGGAGAGCAAGCGGCCAGGAGAGGCGGGGAAAAAGTACGAACTCCCCGGCCTGTATGACGCCTGGCACCGACCGCTAAGACCTCGCAACCTGCAGAGCGGTGTCTATCGAGGTGGTCGCCGGCCCCTGGACATCTACCGCCGTGTCAGCCAGGGAATCACAGGGACCCCGATGCAGAGCTTCAAGACGGTGCTGATCACTGACGAGAACATCTGGGATGTCGTCAATTACGTGCTGAGCATCCCAACCCATGGTGCGTCGTTCGACGAACATGGTCACCAGTACCACACTGGCAGAAACTCGCACGCCACACCCAGTCACGCTCATTCACACGAACATCCCGCCGACAAACCCGCTGACAAACCGGCGGCGGACTCCAAGACCACCAAGCCTAAACCGACCAAGTCCACCAAGGACAAGAAGACGCAACCGTGAGCAGAATCTTCTGGTGCCTGTTCTTTACCTTCTGGCCGATCGCGGCGATCGTTGTCTGCGCCATCGCTCCGGCCATGGACTGGGGCTTCCCGGGCAACCGCGAAGCCGCCACGCCGCTGGGGCAGCGGATCGACGACCTGTTCTACCTGATCCTGGGCATCGTCACCGTCGCCTTCATCGGCACCATGGGCGCCCTGGCCTATGTGCTCTGGAAAGGGTCCAAGAACGAGGATGAAAAGGGCTGGTTCAGCCACGGCAGCCATAACCTCGAGGTCATCTGGACCATCGTCCCCTCCGGCATCCTGCTCTTTATCGCGCTCTACCAGATCGATGTCTGGGCCATCTACCGGGTCCGCGACTACGAAAACCGCGACGCCGACCCCCGGCCGACTCACCTGGTGGCCGAGGTCACCGCCCGGCAGTTCGAATGGCGGATCCGCTACCCCGCTCCGGGCAAGAAGTTCAAAACGTACAAGGAAGTCAAGGACTGGCTCGCCAGGCCCCACGCCGGAGACGTCTACGCCGTCAACAAGCTCTTCGTGCCGCTGAACCGCGAGACACTGATCTATCTCAAGTCCGGCGACGTCCAGCACGCGTTCTTCGTTCCTGACCTGAGAGTCAAGCAGGACGCGATGCCCGGCCAGAGCATCGATATCTGGTTCACCGTCAACCGCGCCGGAAAGTTCAACCTGACCTGTGCCGAGTTGTGCGGGTGGGGACATTACAAGATGAGGGGCGAGGTCGAAGCGGTCGAAGACCTCCAGGCCCAGCTGCGACGGCTGAAGAGCCTGCAGGATTACGACGGAGTCACCCCGCCGGAAGGCGCCCCTGGCGAATTGGAAGGGGCCACACCATGAACACCACGGACACGCTGAATCCCAGCTCGGGCCCCGCCCACGACCTGCACCACCACAATCCGTCGTTCATCAAGAAGTACATCTTCTCGACCGATCACAAGATGATCGGCGTCCAGTTCCTGATCACCACCCTGATCATGATGCTGCTGGGGGGAGCCCTGGCACTGGGCATCCGCTGGCAATTGGCCTGGCCCTGGGAAAACATGCCGATCTTCGGCATCAAGTTTGCCGGCGAGGGCGGACAGATTTCGCCCGAGTTCTACACGATGCTGTTCACGATGCACGCCACGGTGATGATCTTCCTGGTCGTGATCCCGATCCTCGCCGGAGCCTTCGGCAACTTCCTGATCCCGCTGATGATCGGGGCCGACGACATGGCCTTCCCCACGCTGAACATGCTCAGCTACTGGTTCATGTGGCCGGCGATCTTCTTCTTCGGACTCAGCTTCTACTTCGGAGGAGCCGCCTCCGGCTGGACCAGCTACCCGCTGCTCTCGGCACTCCCAGAAGCCGCACCCGGCTCGGGACACGCTCAAAATATGTGGCTGATCGCCGTCACCTTCGTCGGTGTCTCCTCGATGATGGGCTCGGTCAACTACATGACCACGATCATCAACATGCGGGCACCAGGCATGACCCTGTTCCGCATGCCGCTGACGATCTGGAGCATGTTCATCACGGCCATCCTGCAGGCGTTTGCCCTGCCGGTGCTGACCGCCGCGGGGTTCATGATGCTGTTTGACCGGGCCGCCCTGGGAGGTGCCTTCGAAGGCATCCACACCAGCTTCTTTATCCCCTCGGGTATCGTCGTCAACAACGCCGACCCCACCGTCGGCGGCGGACAGGCCCTGCTCTGGCAACACCTCTTCTGGTTCTACTCGCACCCGGCCGTCTACATCATGCTGCTGCCGGCCATGGGCATGGTCTCGGATATGCTCGCCACCATGTGCCGCAAGCCGATCTTCGGCTACAAGCCGATGGCCTACTCGCTGGCCGCCATCGCCGGGCTGGGCTTCATCGTCTGGGGACACCACATGTTCACCAGCGGCATGAACCCCGCACTGGGCATGACCTTCATGGTCTCTACGATCATGATCGCACTCCCCTCGGCCATCAAAACCTTCAACTGGATCGGCACGATCTGGGGAGGGAAGATCCGCTTCAATACCGTCACGCTGCACTGCATCGCCTTCGTCTCGCAGTTCGTCGTCGGAGGACTCAGCGGGATCTTCATGGCCGCCGTGCCCGTCGATATCTACATCCACGACACCTACTTCATCGTCGCACACTTCCACTACGTGCTCTTCGGATCCACCCTGTTTGGCATCTTCGGTGCCATCCAGTTCTGGTTCCCCAAGATGTTCGGACGGATGATGAACGAGCGGCTGGGAAAAATTCACTTCTTCCTGACCTTCGTCGGCTTCAACGGCACCTTCTTCCCCATGCACCTGCTCGGCGTCGCCGGCATGCCCCGACGGTACGCCGACCCCTACATCCACCCCTACCTCGAACACCTGATGCCGATGAACCAGTTCATCACCATCTGTGCCCTGATCATGGGACTGGCCCAGCTGATCCTGATCTACAACTGGGTCTCGAGCATCTTCTGGGGACCCAAGTGCGGCCCGAACCCCTGGAACGCCAACGGAGTGGAATGGAGCGCACCCTCACCACCGCCTCACGGAAACTTCGAAGTCATCCCCACCGTCTACCGCGGCCCCTACGAATACTCATCGCCACTGGTCCAGGGTCGCGACTTCCTGATGCAAACCGAACTCCTGCCACCACCGGAACCTGATGAGCCTGATGATCCGGATGTACCTGCCGGGTCTGCTGGGCCTGCCGAACAGGATGCTCCGAACGATTCACCCGAGGACCCGGCGACAGGAACCGACGGGGAACCTGGTGAGGCGTCCGAGACCGCTGCCGAGGAGTCCTGAACCACCCACCTCTGACACACCAACTCGATGTCTGATCCCCTTCGCCCCACCCGCTGGCTGCACCGATTCGCCGTGGCCACCTGCTGCGCAGCGCTGCTGCCGATTTCGATCGGGGCCGTCGTGACCACCATGAAGTGGGGCATGGCCTTCCACGACTGGCCCAGCTCCGATGGGCACGGCATGTTCGCCTACCCGTGGTTCGGCTCGGCGATCGACAAGTTCACCGAGCACGCACACCGGCTGGCGGGGATCACGATCGGCTGCTTCAGCATCGTGCTGACCGCCTGGTCCTGGCACAGCGAATCACGACGCTGGGTCTGCTGGCTGGCGACGGCCGTACTGGGCGGGGTCATCCTGCAGGGGCTGCTCGGAGGAGGCCGCGTGCTGGCCAACGATCCGCGGATGGCCCTGGTGCACGGCCAGTTCGCCGCCTGCGTGCTCGCTCTGATGGGCACCGTGGCCCTGGTCACCAGCCAAAACTGGAAAGGCGTCACCGGCCAGCATCCCCCCGCACCCTCGCCACAACTCAAAACACTCGCCTGGACCCTGCCCGCAGTCCTGCTGGTGCAAAGTGCCCTGGGCGGTTGGATCCGACACCTCGGCGGCGGGCTGTTGGAACATGTCGGCTTCGCCCTGGTCGTGCTGCTGCTGGCCGCCTGCGTCATCGTGCTGGCCCTGAGGCACGGGGCACGCTGGCTGAAACAAAACGCCTGGATCCTGGCCGGGGTGCTGCTGCTGCAACTCGGCCTGGGCGCCGCCGCCTGGGTCACCCGCTTCGGCTGGCCCGATGCCAACTACGTCGCCGTCCAGGGAGCCCCGCTGCAGATCGCCATGAGAACCACTCATGCCGTCACCGGACAACTGCTGCTGCTCGCCTCGGTTACTCTCGCCATCCGCGTCCTCAGACTCGAATGGCTGACCCGCCGCGAGCTGATTGCCGAGATGGCGGTCGAGGGAGGCCTGGCATGAGTTCACTCGGTCCGGTCACCTCCGATGTCACAACCGCCGATGTGCATCTCGTCGCGCAACCGACCCACTCTACACGCCTGGCCGACTACGCCGAGCTGGCCAAGCCGCGAATCGCCGTGATGGCACTGGTGACCGTCGCGGTCGGCTTCCTGCTGGCGGCCGGAGACAGCTGGGCCTGGTCCGGACTGCTGCATGCCCTGGGAGGCATCGGCCTGGCAGCAGTCGCCTCGGGTGCACTCAACCAGTACCTCGAACGACACGGCGACTCGCTGATGACCCGCACCGCCAACCGGCCCCTGCCCGCCGGACGGCTCGGAGCCAACGAGGTGCTGGGGGTAGGACTGGTCTCGGCTGTACTCGGACTCGGATGGCTCGCCTGGCAAACCAACTGGGCCACCGTCATCGCCACCGCCGTGACCCTGGTGCTGTACCTGGGCATCTACACTCCGCTGAAACGCCGCTCGTCGCTGGCCACCACGGTCGGAGCCATCCCCGGCGCCCTGCCGCCTGTACTGGGTTGGCTGGCCGCTGGAGGAGCATTCGATGCCGCTGCACTCTCGCTGTTCGCAATCCTCTTCCTCTGGCAATTCCCTCACTTCCTCGCCATCGCCTGGCTCTGCCGGGATGACTACGAGCTGGCCGGCATGAAGATGCTGCCCCGGGCCGCAGCACGACGACCGGGGCTGACCGGGCTGATGGGCATCGCCTACGCCCTGGCACTACTCGGCGTCTCGGCCTGGCCCCGCACCCTGGGACTCGCCGGAAATGCCTACCTCGCAGCAGCCATCGTGCTGGGAGTCGGCTACCTGGTCGCCACGATCAGGTTCTGGTGGAACGAATCAACACAAACCGCTCGAGGCGTACTGTACGCCAGCCTGGTTCACCTGCCGCTGCTGCTGGCCGTTTTGACCTGGGACCACTTCCGCATGTTGCGCTGAGACTCAAGCCATTCCACTCGCGGTCACCGCCCACCACGAATCCTCGTTCTGGCCCAAGACAACCCGATGTCACACAGTTCACCTCCGACCGTCGCCGAGCCGCTGAAGATGGGCCTCAAGATGGCCAACTCGAAGCTCTGCCTCTGGCTGTTCCTGGGCACCGAGATCATGTTCTTTTCGGCGCTGATCGGCACCTACATCGTGCTGAGACTCTCGTCGGTCGACGTCGACGGAGACCGGGCGTGGCCGAGCAACGAGATCACCCACATCGTGACCATCGCCGGAGCCATCAACACCTTCGTGCTGATCGGCTCGAGCTGGCTGGTAGTCAAGGCCCACGAAGAAATCGCACGCGGGCAGTTCAAGGAGGGACTGCGAGACCTGCTGCTGGTCTTCGCCTGTGCCGTGCTGTTTTTGGGCATCAAGGGCTACGAATACCAGGGCAAGTGGACTCGCGACATCCTTCCCGGCCGGATCTCCGAGACCCGGCTGCAGGCGGTCGAGAAGGCGGTCAGGCAAATCGGAGCCGTCGCGGCACTCGACGCTGAAGCACTCGGTGGTGAGCCCGCCAGGAAAGACCTCGTCGCACAATACACTCAACTCGAGACCCTGCTCCGACAGGAAAAACTGACCCTGGCGGCGACCGAGGACCGGGTTGTCTCTCTGACCAAGCATGAATCGTACGGCCCGCTGATCGAATCACACGTCATGATGGCCAGGATCTATCACGACCGGACCCGCGACGAAGCAGGCAACCTGGTCTCACTCGACCAGGAACACCACGCCGCCTACTACATCCCCTACGGCAACCTCTTCGCCAGTTGCTACTTCACGATCACCGGCTTCCACGCCATCCACGTCATCGTCGGGATGATCATCTTCTTCTTCCCGATCAAGAAGGGGCTGATGGGGGGACTCGAGGAGGCCGATGCCCAGTACGTCGAGAACGCCGGGCTGTACTGGCACTTTGTTGACCTCGTCTGGATCTTCCTGTTCCCGCTGATCTACATCGTCCAATTTTGACCCGGAGCCGGCCCGATGGCTGACCACGAATCGCACGACAAGATCTACCTGAGGGTCTTCGGGGCCTTGTGCGTCTTCACCTTGCTCTCGGCCATCGCCGACCTGTTCAAGGAGGCCTCACCGGGCGTGGTCGGAGTGGTCGTCTTGGCCATCGCCGTGGCCAAGGCCGCGTGCGTGATGCTGTTCTTCATGCACCTGAAGTGGGAACGAGGCTGGAAGTACGTGTTGCTGGCTCCCACCACGATCCTGGCCATCGGGCTGCCGATCGCACTGATGCCCGATATCGGCTGGAACTACTACCACAAGGTGCCCACCGAGACGATGATCGAAGCCGAGCACCACAACAGCTCGGCCGCCGCCGGCGACCAGGACCACTAGACCATGCCCGGTTGGGTCTCGTCGCTTCCGGCCGTCAACGCCAGCCTCAACGGACTGGCCTTTGCGCTACTGGTCGTCGGCTTTGTGCTGATCCGCCGAGGGCACCGCGACGCTCACAAGAAGACCATGCTGGCAGCCTTTGCCACCTCGATCCTCTTCCTGACCGTCTACCTGCTCTACCACGGAGCCATGCTCCACTACACCGGCCAGGGCGGTGTGAAGTTCCAGGGCACCGGGGCGATTCGCGGCATCTACTTCGTGATCCTGATCTCTCATGTCCTGCTGGCCATCGCCGTCCCCGTGCTGGCCATCGTGACAATTCGCCGAGCCCTTCGGCAGCAGTGGGAGGCTCACCGGCGGATCGCACGGATCACTTTTCCGATCTGGGTGTACGTCTCGGTGACCGGAGTTATCATCTACCTGATGCTCTACCAGTGGGACCCACGATGACCCGTCGCATGCTGTTGGCCCTGGCGCTGATGATTGGCACCTGGGGGTTTTCCCCGGCGATGCCCTCAGCGACGGCCTGCCCGATGTGCAAGGCGGCACTCGATGGCGACGACGCTCGGCCTCGAGCCTACATGATCAGCATCCTGTTCATGCTCAGTGTGCCGATGTGCCTGTTCACCGGACTCGGCTACGGACTCTGGCGACTCAGCCGACAGGAAGTCGAACGCCTGCACGCCGCCGGTCACGACGTCTGAGATCCGCCTCCCCACGCCACTAATCATCCTCGGCAAACCCGGTCGGGTCGCACAGGCAATCAAACGCCAGCCAGGCACTTCGAGCGTGCCGCCACAGCGCGATCGGCACGCCGATGAAGACTCCTGCCAGGGGAAACGACAGCTGGGTGTTTGAGAAGCCGCATCCGAAGTGCAGCCCGACATACAGCACAATCAGCAGCATGCCGGTCCAGCCGTAGTTGATGTAGGACGAGCCCAGGAAGTAGCCGCGGTCCCGCTCGTACTTCAGCCCGCACGCCTGGCAACGTTCGTGCATCACGAACCATCGCCGGGCCGCTGCGAACAGAGGTCCCTGCCCGCAGCGAGGACACAGCAGTCGCCATGCTCGTCCCAGGATCGTCGTCGCGCTGCCTCGACTCACCGTTCCGCTCCCGCGTTTTCGCTGCGATCCGCTTGCTATACTCGACCCCGCCGGGCACGTCCATGCCGGCCGCATCCGAGTCCTTTCTCAGAGACGCCCCCATGCCCAATCCTCACCGACTTCCCGCCCTGGCCCTGCTCCTTGTGCTGATGCTCTCCGCAACGGTGCCCGCCGCCCAGGGGCGGAACGTGGTGCTGTTCGTCGTCGACGACCAGGGGTTCCAGGCCGGGTGTTACGGCAACAAGGTGATCAGGACGCCGGCGATCGACGAACTGGCCGCCGCCGGCACCCGCTTCTCTCGAGCTCACTGCACCACCGCCAGTTGCAGTGCCAGCCGCAGCGTGCTGATGACCGGCCTCTACAACCATGCCATCGGCCACTACGGTCACGCTCACGGGTACAACCACTTCAGCACCTACGAGGCGGTCCCCACCCTGCCGGTGCTGATGGCAGAAGCGGGATATCGAACCTGTTCCATCGGCAAGTATCACCTCGCCCCGCGAGCGACCTACCAGTTCCAGGAGTATCGCAACCGGGGCGTGCAGGGGAATCGCAACGCGGTGCAGATGGGCAAGAACGCCAGGGACTGGATCACCCAGGACGACAGCAAGCCGTTCTTCCTGTACTTCTGCACGTCCGATCCTCACCGCGGCGGCGGGCCCGACGGGTACTCGAACTTCAACGCCAACCCCGACCACTACCCCGGTGTCACCCCGGTCCGCTACAAGCCCTCGGACGTCATCGTTCCACCCTGGCTGCCGGACAAGCCTGAGGTGAGGCAGGAGCTGGCCGAGTACTACCAGGCGATCTCGAGACTGGACCAGGGACTGGGCGTGTTGCTGAAGGCCCTGAAGGAAACCGGCCACTGGGACGACACGCTGATCCTGTTCCTCTCGGACAACGGGCCCCCGTTCCCCGGCGCGAAGACCAATCTCTACGAGCCGGGCATGAACCTGCCGCTGATCGTCCGCAACCCGCAGCAGAAGACCCACGGCGGCACGACCGACGCCCTGGTCACCTGGTCGGACATCACCCCCACGATCCTCGACTATTGCCGCATCACGCCGAAGTCACGTCCGGCATTTCGCAATGGCCCCAACGGCGACCCACCTCGTCGGCCCGGCCCGGCTCGCCCGGTCACCTTCCACGGCCGCTCATTCCTGGCGACGCTCGACCAGCCGCAGGCCAAGGGGTTCGACGAGATCTATGCGTCGCACACGTTCCACGAGATCACGATGTACTACCCGATGCGAGTGGTGATTTCGGGCCGCTACAAGTACATCTTCAACATCGCTCACCAGCTCCCCTACCCCTTCGCCAGCGACCTGTACGCCTCGCCCACATGGCAGGGAGTGCTCAAACGCAAGGACACGCTCTACGGCAAACGGACCGTCTATTCGTACCTGCACCGACCTCGGCACGAGTTGTACGACCTGAGGGCTGATCCCGACGAGATCAACAACCTGGCGTATGAGCCAAAGCACCGCGAGCGTTTGGCGGGTCTGCAGGAGAAGCTCAAGGCCTGGCAAAAGCGAACCCGAGACCCATGGTTCCTGAAGTGGAGGTACGAGTAGTTCTCCAGGGACTGGCTCCAGAGCTGCCCCTGGCAGCGCCGGTGCCTGTCCCTACCTCAGGTTCAGCGGATCGACATCGATCACCGATTCCACCGCCGGGTGCTTCGGCAAATCACTCACCGCCGACAACCACAACTCGCGGATCTCCTCGGGCGTCTCGGCCGCCAGTTGCAGGTGGAACCGATAGTAGTTCTTCACTCTCGAAATCGGGGCCGGGGCCGGGCCCAGGATCCGGACCGGTGCCGGGTCCGGCTGCAGTGTTCTCAGTACTTCGGCGGTGCCGCGGGCCGTGTCGGCCGCCGCCGTCTCGTCGGGACTCCGCAGGATCACTCGCGCCAGTGACGTGTAGGGAGGTGTCAGCGTCGCGCGGCGATGAGCCAACTCGTGGGCCACGAAGCCGGCGTAGTCGTGATCGCAGGCCAGCCGAATCGCCGGGTCGTCGGGACACGCCGACTGCACCAGCACCCGGCCTCCCCGCTCACTGCGACCGGTCCGGCCGGCCACCTGGGCGATCAACTGAAACGTCCGCTCCGAGGCCCGAATGTCGGGCTGGTGCAGCATCGTGTCCGCATCGACCACTCCGACAAGCGTCACGTTGGGAAAATCGAGCCCCTTGGCGATCATCTGCGTGCCAAGCAGGATCTGGGCCTCGCCGCTGCGGAACTGCTCGAGAGCCCGGTCGTGGCTGCCCGCCTTACGCATCGAATCGCTGTCCATCCGCAACACCTTCGCTTCCGGAAATCTCGCCCGAACCTCCTCTTCCAGCTTCTGAGTCCCCACTCCCAGCAGCTTCAACCCACGCTTTCCGCAACCAGGACACTCGCTGGGCGGCTCGGCCTGAAAATCGCACAGGTGGCAGACCACCGCCCGACGGTCGCGGTGCCAGGTCAGGGTGACATCGCAGCCGCCGCACCGCATCCCCTGCCCACACGCTCGACACCACACCGCCGGAGAATGACCTCGCAGGTTCAGGAACAGGATCACCTGGCCATCGTCATCGAGTGCCTGCTTGATGAACGTCTCCAGGCCCCGACCGATCGCTACTCCCGTTCTGAGCCGACGGTCGTTGCGAGTGTCGACCAGAGTGACCGGTGGCATCGGGCGGTTGTCGATTCGCACCGGGAGCGAAAGCAACTGGTCCCCGCCGGTCTCCGACTCCAGCCAACTCTCGAGCATCGGCGTCGCCGATCCCAGGACCAGCGGCACACCGGCCAACTCGGCCCGCCGACGGGCCACCGCCCGGGCATGGTACCTCGGAGTCGACTCCTGCTTGAATGTCGTCTCGTGCTCCTCGTCGATCACGATCAACCCCAGGTGCGGAGTCGGTGCAAAGACCGCGCTGCGGGCACCCACGATCACCTCGACCTCACCTCGAGCAATCCTCTGCCAGTGGTGATGACGCAGAGCATCACCCAGGTGGCTGTGCAACACCGCTACGTTGTCGAAACGACTGCGGAAGCGACGGATCGTCTGAGGCGTCAGGCTGATCTCGGGGACCAGCACGATCGCCTGCCGACCGTAGGACACCACCTCGCGGATCGCCTGGATGTAGACCTCCGTCTTCCCACTGCCGGTCACACCGTGCAACAACAGCGTCCGGTGCTGCTGGTTTCTCAGCTGAGAGACGATCGCGTCCAGGGCCATCTGCTGGTCGTCGTTGAGAGTCAGGTCCTGCTCGCGGATCACCTCCCCGGCCACCTCTCCACCGTCACCCGGATCCCCCCGTCGGTACTCGATCTCCAGCAAGCCCTTCTTCCTGAGACCCTCCAGGGGAGTATTCCCGCAACCGGCCGCCTGTGTCAGTTCCTCCAAACGCAGCTCACGACCCGCTTCCCGCAGCGCGTCCACCACCGCCTGCTGTTTCCTGGGCAAGTCCTCCACACCCAGCTCCTCGAGCCGCTGCGAAAAGTCGTCGGGCAAGCCGAAGAACTTCACCTGCCGGGTCCCCGCCTGCCGCTTCACTCCCGCCGGAATCACCGTCTCAAGTACCTGGCCCCAGCCGCAGAGATAACGCCGGGCGATCCAGCAGGTCAGTTCGAGCATCTCGCCGTCCACCAGGGGAAGCGGGTCGACGATCGAGTCGATCTGCTTGAGCCGTCTGAGTGTCTCGGGGGGGCGTTCGAGTCCGACACAGAAACCCACCGTCGAGCGGTTGCCTCGACCAAACGGCACGCGAACCCGCTGGCCGGGTGTCAGTTGATCTCGGAGCGAGTCGGGGACCAGGTAATGGAAGGCGGTTTCCAGCGGCCGGTTGAACACGACCAGGGCGGCCAGCCGATCGGCCTCCGCAGCCGCTTCCCACTCCGACGACACATCCGCCGCACCCGCGCCGGTCGCGCCGGTCGCGGCGGGAGCCGGTTCCGGGGTCAGATCGAAGAGGCTCTGCTGACGCGAGCGGCTCAACGCGGAGGTCCTTTCCTTCCGAGGGTCTGGCACGGGCGGTAGGATTCTAACAGCTTGCCGACCGACAACCACGTGGGACCGACTCGATGCGACTGGGCGTCTTCGGCGGGGCCTTCAACCCCGTGCACACCGGCCACCTCGTGCTCGCCTCCGAGTGCCGCCAACAACTCGATCTGGACGCCGTCTGGCTGGTCCCCAGCGGGACACCGCCACACAAGGACCCCGGAGAACTCGCCGACGCTCAGGCCCGCGTCGAGATGCTCGAACTGGCCACAGCCGGTGACCCGGGACTGGTGGTCAGCCCCCTCGAGATCAACCGCGAGGGTACCTCCTTCACCGTCGACACGCTCGAAACCATCACCCACGACCAGCCCGGCTGCGAACTGTTCCTGATGCTCGGAGCCGACTCGGTCGCCGACCTCGTCAACTGGCACCGGCCCGAACGGATCTGTGAACTGGCAAGCGTGCTGGCGGTCAACCGGGGTGAGTCGACCGGAGAGGTGCTGGTACGAGGTTGCCGCATCGAACACGTCACCATGCCCGCACTCGATATCGCCTCCAGTAACATCCGCCTCAGAATCCGCAACGGACAGGTCATCCGACACCTCGTGCCACGAGCCGTCGAGGAGTACCTGCTCGAGCACGGTGTGTATAAGTAGGTGCAGGCCCCAGGAATCCAAGATTCCTCAGCCGACGACGAACAGCTCTCCGGGCACACTCCGCGCCGGGATCACCACCGGGAATTTGACCCTCCTCCCGCTCACTCCATATAATCGACACCAGACTCAACTCGATCGGGTACCACCGATGAGCTGCCGGATACTCAACATTCCGCTGACTGCTGTGCTGCTGGCCATCACGTCGGGCCTGGCCGCGGCCCAGGACGCTCCCGCCAAGCCGATCGGCCGCTTCCTGACGGTCCGCAGCCCGATCGACGACTCGGTCGTCGGACGCGTCCGCAACATGGCCCAGGACCTGGCGATTCGAAGTGAAAAGGAGGATCGGCCGGCGGTCCTGGTGCTCGAGTTGACTGCCGGCGAGAGCCCGTTTTACCAGGTCCAGGGGCTGGCCACCTTGTTGAGTTCCGCCAGGTTCTCGCGAGTGCGAATCGTGGCCTGGATCCCCAAGACGGTGACCGGCCCCAACGTCGTGGTGGCCCTCGCCTGCAACGACATCGTGATGGACCCCGATGCCGGGCTGGGCGACATCAGCCAGGGCGAACCCCTCGATGACGCAGCCCGGCAGTTTGTACGGACGCTCGTCGAAAAACGACGCAACGCCAAGGTCAACTGGCCGCTGGCTCGAGGCATGCTCGACCGCGATTCCGAGGTCATCCGCGCGACGATCACGTCGGAGGACAAACAGGTCAAGGTGCGGGTGGTCGGGCCGACCGAGTTGAAACTGGTGCAGCAGAGCATGCCGGGTGCGACCATCGATACCAACCGGATCAAGGACCCCGGCGATCGCGGGATCTTCTTCGGCGAGCAGGCCCGCTCGATCGACCTCCTGGTCACACAGACCGCCAAGGCCCGCTCGAACGTCGCCTCGATCTACGGGCTCCCCGCGATGTCCATGCGTGAAGAGACCCAGACGAGAGGCACGCCCGAGGTGCTGTTGATCAAGATCGAGGGCGTGATCGAGCCGCTGATGCAGAACTTCTTCAACCAGCAACTGAGACGGGCCAGGGTCGACAAGGTCGACATCATCATCATCGAAATCGACTCGCCGGGTGGATTGCTGGGTACGGCCGAAACGATGGCCGACGACATCGCGGCCCTGGAAAAAGACGGGATCCGTACCGTGGCCTGGATCCCCAGAGAAGCGATCAGCGGTGCGGCAATCATCGCCCTGGGGTGTGACGAAATCTACATGCATCCCGACGCCCGCATCGGCGACGCGGCACCGATTGAGGCCAAGGATGGGGCGTTCGAACGTGCCCCCGAAAAAGTGCTCAGCTACACGCGGACCCTGTTGAGAACCCTGGCCGAGAAGAAAGGCCGGCCCAAGGCCATCGCCGAGGCCATGGCCGACAAGGATCTCGAGGTCTTCGAAGTGGTCAACCCCAAGACCGGTGAGACCGAGTTCAAGACCGAGGCCGAGCTGCACGAGGCGAAACAGGAATTCGGGCAAAAGCGGCTGGTCCCCGAATCGAGGAAGGACAATCTGCTGACGGTCAACGGACGTCGGGCTCACGAATTGAGACTCGCCGAACCGCCCGTGTCGGGCCGAGAAGAACTCAAACAACGGCTCGGGATTCCGGGGATGACCGAGTTGAAACGGATCGAGCGGACCTGGGTCGATAACCTCGCCTTCCTGCTCAGCGGCGGAGGTGCCGCATTCCTGCTGTTCTTCTTCGGATCGATCCTCGTCTATCTCGAACTCCACACCACCACCGGGCTGTGCGGCATCGGATCGGCACTCTGCTTCACCCTGTTCTTCTGGGCCCGCTGGGGCGGGACCGCCGGGTGGCTCGAACTGGCACTGTTCCTGCTGGCACTGGCGTTGATCGCGATCGAGATCTTCGTGGTGCCCGGGTTCGGGGTCTTTGGAGTCTCCGGAGGACTGCTGATGTTCGCCTCGCTCGTGATGGCCTCGGCCACCATGACCGCGTCGTTCAGCTTCGACGGCCTGCAGAGATTCGGACCGCCGGCGGCCACGCTGATGGGGTCACTGGTGACGGTGATCGTGGTTGCGGTCGTGATCAGTCACTACCTGCCGCACATGCCGCTGCTGCGTCGCATCGTGCTCGAACCGCCCGGCGAATCGGAATTGGCGTTCGACCCGAGACTGGTCGGTCAGCCCGACCCCTCGGGACTGCTGACCGCCGACGCGGGCCTGCTGGGTCAGATGGGCGGAGCGGTCAGCGTGCTGCGACCCTCGGGCAAGGCCCGCATCGGTGAGATCATCGTCGATGTGGTCAGCGATGGTCCGTTTATCAATCCCGGGACGCCTGTCGAGGTGGTACGCGTGGAGGGCAATCGGGTGTTCGTCCGCGAGTCGGATGAGACCGCCTGAGCGTGCCGGATCAAGGGGACTGGCTCACTCGCGTCAGCGAGAGTGCCCGTTCCGGATTGCGACAGCCGCTCAGTCCCTGGGAGCTTCTCGCTCCGTTGCAACTTCAAGCGGTACTGCTAGAGTAGGCTGCTTGGAAGGACCCGGCCCGCCGATCTCGGTTGTGGGACGGAGGAATGGGGAGGGACCCCGTTTACTGGGACACTCGTTTCGGTCGTGGTGCGTCTATGTCGATTACCCGGGAACGCAAGACTGAGCTGATCGAGGAATTCCGCCGCGATGAGGCGGATACGGGGTCGGCGGAATTGCAGATCGCGGTGTTGACCGAGCGGATCAAAAACCTGACCGTGCACCTCAAGATGCACGAAAAGGACCATGGCAGCCGACGCGGGCTGCTGGCCCTCGTCAGTCGCCGCCGCAGACATCTGGATTACCTCGATCGAACCGATCATCCAAAGTACCGCTCGCTGATCGAGCAGTTGGGTATTCGAAAATAGTGCCGGCGGTTCGGACGTGTGGACCATCGGCCCGATCAGCCTCCGGGATGCCCCCGGAGCTGCGGGTGCAAGAACCATACAGTTGGTAGGGAATCAGGACGTGAAGAAGGTTGTTTCGTGTGAGATTGGTGGACATACGCTGAGCCTGGAAACAGGTGAACTGGCCAAGCAGGCCGCCGGCGCAGTCCTGGTACGTTACGCAGACACGGTCGTGTTCGTCGCCGCACAGGACGGACCCCCACGACGTGGCATCGACTTCTTTCCGCTGACGGTCGACTACCGCGAACGCTTCGCGGCGGCCGGCAAGTTCCCCGGTGGGTTCCTGAAGCGAGAAGGCCGGCCCACGACCCGGGAAATCCTCACCGCTCGGCTGACCGACCGACCGATCCGCCCGATGTTCCCCAAGGGGTACAACGACGAGATCCAGGTCATGGCCAACGTGCTGGCGGTTGATCCTGAGCACGACCCCGACGTCCACGCCATCATCGGCGCCAGTGCCGCCCTGATGATCGCAGCCTCGATCCCCTTCCAGGGACCGCTCGCCGCGGTCCGGGTCGGCAAGGTCGACGGCCAACTCGTCATCTTCCCCACGCTCGAACAGACCGCCGAAGGCACACTCGACCTGATCGTCGCCGGCAACCTCGAGAGCGTGTTGATGATCGAGGGCTTTGCCAAGCAGATGCCCGAGGACGAGATGCTCGAGGCGATCCTCTTCGCACAGAAACACATCGTCTCGATCTGTGAACTGCAGATGCAGCTCGTCGCCGAACTCGGTGTCGAGAAGGCCGAGTACGAAGAGCCCGGCGAGAATCCTCTGCTGAGCTCGATGCAAAGCGATGGATTCCAGCGGCTGAAGACCGCGATGCAGAGCACCGTGAAGGCCGAGCGTCACGAGCAGACCAAGGCACTCAAGGATGAACTGCTCGAGAAGCACTTCCCCGAGGACGCCGAGGAGACCGCCGACGGGGCCACCCGGCGTGACTTCAAGGAAGCCTTCCACGATCTCGAACAACTCGTCGTCCGCGACCTGATCCTCAACGACAAGACGCGGATGGATGGCCGCAGCATGGCTGACCTGCGAGACATCAGTTGCAGCGTCGACCTGCTGCCTCGAGTCCACGGTTCGGCAGTCTTCACCCGCGGTGAAACCCAATCGATCTGCACCATCACGCTGGGGACTCCCCGCGACACCCAGAGAGTGGACGGTCCGGTCGAGGAGTACGAAAAGCGGTTCATGCTCGATTACAACTTCCCGCCCTACTCGGTCGGTGAGTGTCGCATGATCCGTGGTCCCGGACGCCGAGAAATCGGGCACGGAGCATTGGCCGAACGCAGCGTCGCTTCGATCCTGCCCGACGCCGAAGCATTCCCCTACACGATTCGGGCGATCTCCGATATCACCGAATCCAACGGCTCCAGCTCGATGGCCAGCGTCTGCAGCACGACCCTGGGCCTGATGGCCGCCGGAGTGCCGATCCTGCAGCCGGTCGCCGGCATCTCGATCGGCGTCGTCGCCGATCCCGACGGCCGCTTCGAACTGCTGACCGACATCCTCGGTGACGAAGATCACTTCGGCGACATGGACTTCAAGATCGCCGGCAGCCAGATCGGCATCACCGGCATCCAGCTCGACCTGAAAATCAAGGGGATCTCCGAGGAGATCATCACGGCCACCCTGGCCCAGGCCAAGGACGCCCGGCTGAACATACTCCGTTCGATGCTCGGTACCCTCGGAGCTCCGCGTCCGGACATCTCCGAGCACGCCCCGAGACTCGAACGCACCCAGATCGATCCCGAGAAGATCGGCCTGCTGATCGGACCCGGCGGCAAGACCATCCGGGCGATCCAGGAAGAGACCTCGACCCAGATCGACATCCAGGAAGACGGCACAGTCACCGTCGCCTCCAGCGACAGTGCCGCCGCACAGACCGCCCTGGCCCGGATCGAAGCTCTGACAGAAGACGTCAAGGTCGGACGGATCTACAGCGGAACCGTCTCCTCGGTCAAGGACTTCGGAGTCTTCATCGAAATCGCGCCCGGCAAGGATGGACTCTGCCACATCAGCGAACTCGCAGATGGTTTCGTCAAGTCCGTCGGCGATGTCTGCAAGGTGGGAGACAAGATGGAGGTCAAGGTGATCGCCGTCGACGACCAGAACCGAGTCAAGCTCTCGCGACGGGCCGTGCTCTCCGAAGCCGCTGGCGGCGACGACTCGAGCGAAGACGCAGGCGATGACGCCGCGGAACCCGTCGCCGACGATGCCGGCGGCCAGGAGACCGGTGACGACGACGGAGGCGACAGCAGCCAGGAGTGACGGCGATCGACTCGCAGGAACACCAGGAGCTGTTGTCTCGGTACGCCGAAAGGTACGCGGAAATCGCTAGCCTGGCCGGAGGCCTCGCTCACGAGATCCGCAACCCGCTCTCGACCATCTCCATGAACCTCGACTTGCTCGTCGAAGACCTCGCCAGCTCACTGGAAGCCCGCGACCGCAGGATGCTCGATAAACTGCACACCGTGCAGTCTGAGTGCCGGCACCTCGAGGAAATTCTCGACGCCTTCCTGCAGTTTGCTCGAGTCGGCACGCTCGAACTCCAACCCGTCAACCTCAATGACCTCGTCACCTCGTTCCTCGAGTTCTACCGGCCCCAGGCCGACGAAACGGGGATCGAGATCAGCCCGCACCTGGAACCGGGACTCCCCGAAGTGGGAGGCGATGACGCCGTGCTCAGGCAAATGCTGATGAACCTCTGTCGCAACGCCACCGAGGCGATGCCCGAGGGAGGACGACTGGAGATCCAGACCGCGGTGGACGATGCCCACGTGGCCCTGGTCGTCATCGACAACGGACACGGGATCGACGCCGCGGCACGAGAGAAGATGTTCGAGACGTTTTTCTCGACTCGACCCTCCGGCAGTGGTCTCGGACTGCCCACCGTCCGTAAAATCGCTCAAGCTCACCACGGCACAATCACCTGCGAAAGCGAACCCGGACAGGGGACCAAGTTCACCATCCGGCTGCCGATCGATACACCCAGGCAACCATGAACGACTCGACCCGAGATCCCGCCGTCGACGACACGCTGGAAACCACCGGGCCACCCATCCGCGTGCTCATCGTCGACGACGATGAACCCCACGCCCAGGCGGTCGCCGAGAGTCTCGCGCGGGTCGGGTACGACTGCACCACCGAAATCTCGGGTGAAGACGGCGCGGCGCGCATCGAGAGCGATCACTTCGACGTGGTCGTCACCGACCTGATGATGGGCGACCTCGACGGGCTGGCACTGCTGCAGAAGACCAAGGAGGAGCTTCCCAACGCCGAGGTGATCCTGCTGACCGGTCACGCCTCGGTCCAGTCGGCACTCGCCGCCGGACAGGCCGGAGCCTCGATGTACCTCACCAAGCCGCTGGACATCAGCGAACTCAGGACCGCCGTCAACAAGGCCTCAACCCGCCTCCGACTGCTCCGCCGAAACGCAGAACTCGCACGGCGACTCGATGAACGATTCGGGTTCGAAGGAGTCATCGGCAACAGCCCGGCCATGAACCGCGTACTCGACCAGCTCAAACACGTCGCACCCACCAGCAGCACCGTGCTGATCGAAGGTGAAAGCGGTACCGGCAAGGAACTGGTCGCGCGAGCCCTGCACCAGAACAGCGACCGAAAATCCAAGCCCTTTGTCCCGCTGAATATCTCGGCGCTGCCCGAGAGTATTCTCGAGAGCGAACTGTTTGGGCACGAGGCAGGAGCCTTCACCGGGGCCCAGGGGCGGAGGATCGGGAAGTTCGAATTCGCCAACGGAGGAACCCTGTTCCTGGACGAGGTCGGCGAAATGCCCTCCGAGACCCAGATCAAACTGCTCAGAGTCCTCGAGGACCGCAAGGTCGCTCGGATCGGCGCCAACGAGGAGATCGAGGTCAATGTGCGGATGGTCGCCGCCACCAACGCGGACCTCGAGAACTCGGTCCGAGAAGGCCGCTTCCGGGAAGACCTCTACTACCGCATCGCCGTCGTCACCATCGACCTGCCGCCGCTCAGAGAACGACGGGCCGATATGCCGCTGCTGATCGACCACTTCCGAAAAGAATTCGCCGAAGCCTACGGAAGAGATGTGCCCGACGTCTCGCGAGCCGCACGCCAGGCACTGATCGCTCACGACTGGCCCGGCAACATCCGCCAACTCAGAAACACCATCGAACGCATGCTCGTGCTCGACTCCGACGGATTGCTCGATGTCGACGACCTGCCCGATGATATCGTGCCCACTGCCGATGGAGATGGCGACACCACACGCAGCTACAGCGGAGCCGATGGACTCGTCGGACGACCCCTCTCCGATGTCGAACGGTTCTATATCGAACAGGCTCTCGAACTGGTCGACGGCAAACGTGAAGACGCTGCAGCACTACTCGGTATTGGTGAACGGACGCTTTACCGTAAAATCAAGGAGTACGGGCTGAATCAGTGATTCTTCCCGAAACCCGACCCCCGTGGCCGGTGTTCATTCTCTGCAAACCCCTCGACGGGCCTTGAGAGTCGAATTCATGTCCCTGCCCGGTACTCAACGCACGCTGGCTGTTCTCACCTGCCTCTGGGCGCTCTGCCCAGCACTCGACGCCGCCGAACCGGTACCGGCCTCGAGACTCTCGGTAGAAATCGACCGGCTGATCGATGCCGAGATCACCGCCTCGGGGGGCAAGCCGGCACCCTTGACCAGCGACAACGATTTCCTCCGCCGCGTCACACTCGACCTCGCCGACCGACTCCCTTCACCTCGCGACGCCACACTCTTCGAGCTCAACCCCGACTCGAACAAGCGGTCGCAGCTGATCGAGAGACTGATCGACGCGCCGGAATTCTCTGCCTCGCAGTCCCGCTACTGGCGAGATGTCATTTTTTCACGCGCCACGGAAGTTCGCAGCCGGCTGATGATTCCGGCCTTCCAGGCCTGGATGACCGAGCAGTTCGAGCAGCGGCAGGGCTGGGACACGATCGTCGAGAGCCTGGTGACGGCCAGCGGAGACGTGCGTGAGAACGGAGCCACCGCGCTGATGTTCGCACAGGGAGGCGAGGCGGCCGAGCTGGCAGCAGAGACCTCGCGGATCTTCCTCGGGATCCAGATCCAGTGTGCCAATTGTCACGACCACCCCACCGACCACTGGAAGCGGATCCAGTTCCACCAACTGGCCGCCTTCTTCCCCCGGGTCCGCGTCCGGCCCAAGCGGAACTCGACACCACGCAGCTTCGAAATCGTCTCGCTCGACTCCAGCCCAAGCCGCAATCGCAATACCTCCCCCCAGGCCATCGCCTTCCTGTTCCGACGCTTCGATCTCAACCGCGACGGGAAGCTGGTCGCCAGTGAAGTCGCGAAAACGCGGCTGGCCGAGAACTTCCAGAGACTGCTCTCGCGAGGCGACACCGACAAGGACGGTGGCCTGAGCCTGAAGGAATTTCAGAAGATCCCGCCGCCGGGCAACGGCAACCGACGCTTCGATATCGAACACTTCATGCCCAATCTCGCCGAACCCGACAACCGCGGCGATGCGGTGCGGCCGGTGTTCTTCGCCACCGGTGGCCGAGCCACCGTGGGCCTCGAGGACCAGGAACGACGCCAGTTGCTGGCCAACCACATCACCTCAAAGAGCAACCCCTGGTTCGCTCGTGCCTACGTCAACCGAACCTGGTCTGTGCTGCTGGGGCAGGGATTTACCACCCCGATCGATGACATGGGTCCCCAGCGCGAGGTGACTCACCCGGAAGTCTTCGAACGACTCTGCCGCGACTTTGCCGACAGTGACTACGACACCCGGCGGCTGTTCAAGGTGATTGCCGGGACGCGGGCCTACCAGAGACAGATCCGCCACCGCGATCCCAACGACGCCACTCCGCCATTCGCCGCGGCTGAACCCAGCCGACTCCGAGCCGACCAGATCTACAACGCGCTGCTCGGTGTGCTCGGGGCAGACTCCACCAGCAGCAGTCGCAGATCGCTGCGGGGACGCCGACCCTCGCAGCAGGGCCAGATGATGGCCCGCCGACAGGCCGCCGGCAGAACTCTGTTCCTCTCGCTCTTCGGATTCGATCCCTCGACACCCCAGGAAGACATCACCGGCAACGTCCCCCAGGCCCTGTTCCTGATGAATTCGCCGATGATCCACGCCGCGGTCCGGGCCCAGGGCAACACCCGCCTGGCACGGATCCTAAGGCAACATGCCAAAAACGACGATGCCGTCGCGGAGGTCTACCTGCTGGTGCTCTCGCGAGAACCCTCGGTTTCCGAACTGGGCATCTGCCGCGACTACATCGCCCGTGTGGGCGAACGTGGCGAAGCATTCGAAGACCTGATGTGGAGCCTGATCAACTCCAGCGAATTCCTCTCGCGCAGATAACCCCTCGATCAACCCAACCTCCCCAGGCAGCATCCTGCGGGCCGCAGGAGCAGACTCATCATGACCCACTCTTCACCCGGTACACCTGGCACGGTTTCCCGACGTCGCATTCTCGAGGCCGTCCCCGCCACCGCACTGGCCGCCGGCACCATCGGGATCTCGGATGTCGTCCGCGTCGACGCCGAGGAAATCAAGCGGCAGGGTCGATCGATGATCCTGTTGTGGATGGCCGGAGGCCAAAGCCAGTTCGAGACATTCGACCCCAAGCCGGGGACCAAAAACGGCGGTCCCACCCCGGCCATCTCGACGGCGGTTCCCGGAGTGCAACTGGCCGAAAACTGGGCCCGTACCGCCTCGGTGCTCGACAGGTTCTCGCTGATCCGCTCGATGACCAACAAGGAAGGCAATCACCAGCGAGCCAGCTACCAGCTGCACACCGGCTACGTACCCTCGGGCAGCGTCAAGCACCCCAGTCTCAGTGCCAGCATCGCCGAACAGTTGTCCGACCCGAAATTCGAGTTGCCCCCGGTCGTATCCGTCGGCCGCACCACCGGATCAGGGTTCCTCGGTGTCGACTACGAACCGTTCACCGTCCGCACGCCCGGCCAATTGCCTCAAAACGTCGCCGTCCCCGTGCCCAGCCAGCGTTACCTCCGCAGGCTCGGGCTGTTGGGACAGCTCGAAGGGGAATTCGCCGGCCGGGGAGGCCAGGCCGTCGTCGCCAACCACCAGAAACTCTACAAGAAGTCCTCCCGAATGGTGCTCAGCGAAAACGTCGCGGCATTCGACATCGCCGGCGAATCCGATTCGCTGAAGCAGAAGTACGGCGACACGTCGTTCGGACGAGGATGCCTGCTGGCCAGGCGGTTGGTCGAATCGGGAGTCACCTTCGTCGAAGTCGTCTCACGTGGCTGGGATACTCACCTGGACATCTTCGACCGCATCGCTGCCCTGGCCGAACAGGTCGACCCTGCGGTGGCGACGCTGGTCGAAGATCTCGAGGATCGAGGCCTGCTCGAAAAGACACTTGTCGTCTGGATGGGTGAATTCGGGCGGACTCCACGAGTCAACGCGCGGGGCGGCCGCGATCACTATCCCCGTGTCTTCTCGGCGGCGGTCGCCGGAGGCGGAGTCCGGGGTGGGCAGGTGATCGGTGGCAGTACCGCCGACGGCAGCGCCGTGGCCGACCGACCCGTCAGCGTCCCCGACCTGTTCTGCTCGGTCTGCCACTCGCTGAAAGTCGATCCCCGCAAGGAACACCTCAGCCCGCTCGGCCGGCCCATGAAAGTGGTCGACGGAGGCGAGGTCGTGCAGGAACTCTTCGGGTAGTCAACCCGCCGTCGCTAGGCCCCCTCATCCTCCTCGATCAAACGAGGTCGGAAGAACTTCATCGTCTGAGTGACAACCGTCTTGCGGGTGACGAGTCGCGGGCCCAGGGTTCGCAGGTAGTTCCAAAACCCGGTCACCAGGTAACTGCGACGCTTCTCAAGACCTCGCAAGGCCTCCTTGACCACCTGGGACGTCGTCTGCCCGTGCTGTTTCTTCAACCACCCCGGCACCCCGGCGACATCAAAGAACTCGGTGTCGGTCGTCCCCGGACACAAGGCCATCACCGTGACGCCCCGGTCACGAGCCTCGGCCCACAACGCCTCGCTGAAATGCAACACGTAGGCTTTCGACGCCGAGTAGACCGCCATATAGGCCACCGGCTGCATCGCCACCACGCTGGCGACGTTGATGATCGCCCCGTGTCCCTGCTCGAGTAGTCCCGGCAGCACCCGGTACGTCAACTCGGTCAAGGCGGCGACGTTCAAACCGACCATCGACATCATCACGTCGACATCGGTCCCGGCAATCTCACCCACGAACCCGAACCCGGCGTTGTTGACCAACAACTCGAGCGTGATCTCCTGGGCGGCCACCGCATCGAGCACCGTGGCGACCCCGCCGGGGCTGCACAGGTCCGCCGGTACAACCAGCGTCTGCACCATGTGCCGCTGCTGCAGTTCTTCGGCCAGTTGTTCGAGCCGATCGCCACGCCGGGCTGTGAGCACCAGGTGCATGCCGTTCCCGGCCAGCACGCGCGCAAACTCGGCGCCGATACCACTGGAAGCCCCTGTCACCAGGGCCCATCGTTCGGTGTAAGCCTCCAACACCCCACACACCTTCCGGTCGGCCCAATTCGAGAGCACAGTCGGACCCACTTGGGTGCGAATCGTATCAGAATCACCCTGAAAAAAAACCCGCCGCAGCCGCCAGGGCCACCGCAGCCGTCTCGATCCGCAGCACGTGAGGACCCAGGCCCACCCTCGTCGCCCCCGCCACCTCGGCCGCGATCAACTCGTCGTCGCTCCAACCCCCCTCCGGACCCACGCACAACACCAGCGACCCGGTCGCAATTCCGGGCAACACGGCGTCGGGTTGGCCCACGATCGCCGCACCCCGCTGGGCGATCACCAGCGTCTGGTTCTCAGTGGCCAACAGGTCACACCACTCGGTCAGACCCTCAATCCGCATCAACCGATTCCGGCCGCACTGCTTGCAGGCAGCGATCACCGACTGCTGCATCTTCTTCAGCTTGCCGTCCCTGGGATGCACCACGCTGTGCCGAGTCTTCAGGGGCACCAGTCGATCGACGCCCAGCTCGGTCAGCTTCTCGACCAGCGACCGAACACGGTCGCCCTTGGGAATCGCCGTGGCCATCACCAACTCGGGACCGCTCACCACAGGATCCTGCCCCGACTCGAGGATCGCCAGCTCGATCTCCCGACGGCCGCTTCCGATGATCTCCGAGACCGCCCAACCGCCACGTCCGTCGAAGAGCTCGACGGCATCACCGGGCCCCAGCCGCAGCACGCTCGAGAGATGCCTGGCCTCGGGCCCGTCGAGCACCACCCGCGAGCTCATCTCACCGGACACATCACCGGACACATCACCGGACGCATCGCCGGGCAGTTGTGACAGATTCTCGAGATACGCGCGGTGCGTCATCGCAACACCTCTTCGTACAGCACGCGAGGGATCCCGATGTCGACCACGTGCACCTCGCCCGTCCACTCGACCGCCGTCTCGACCAACATGCCCTTCTTGCAAGCCACCATGGTGGCCGTGTGATCGGCACGTACACAGCGGCCCGGAACTTCGCCGGTGTCGCAGTCGAGACCGCTGGGCAGGTCGATTGCCAATACCGGCGTGCTCGACCTGTTGATCGCATCGATCGCCTCGTCAAACGGCGGCTTCACCGGGCCGCGGATCCCGGTCCCCAGCAACGCGTCCACGATCCACCCCGATCCCTCCAGCACCGCGTCCCAGCCCCCCGCCGAAACACTCTCGACCCGGCCCCCACCGGCAACCCACACCCGGTGATTGGCCCGGGCGTCGCCAACCAACTGCGACGGATCGACGGCCGAAACGATGCCGACGGCGTGGCCCGAGTTGTCCAGGTGACGGGCGATCACGTAGCCGTCGCCCCCGTTGTTCCCCTTGCCCGTGCAGATACAGACCGGACCACTGATCCCCAGTCGCTCGAGCAACCGTGCACAACCTCGACCGGCATTCTCCATCAACACCAACCCGGTCAGCCCGTACTCACCGACCGCTCGCACGTCGATATCACGAGCCTGCTGGCGCGACAATGAGGGTTGAGAATCGGGCATGAGTGGCTGGGCAGGATCACGCTCCGCCTTCAGAGGTGGTCGGTCCCGGGGCCTGGGAATAGGTCAGGAACCCACGCACCGCCGCCAGGAACTCGTCGGGTTCATCACCCGCGATGTTGTGAGCGCTCTTGGCGAACACCTTGAGGTGAGCACGAGGAATCCGGTCGGCGATCTGCTGCGAGTGATTCGGCGGGCAGATCCAGTCCTTCGCGCCTGCCAGGACCAGCGTGGGGCACAGAATCGAGCTCAACTGATCGGTGTAGTCGAACACCCTCAGGAAGTCTGAGAAGCCCAGGTTGAGTTGTTCGAAGTTCCGGGTTCCTCGACTCCACGACTCGATGGACTTCTCGGCATCGTGCGTGACCGAGTACATCGGCCCCATCGCCTGGTAGTACTCGCGGAGCTGTTCGAGCGATTCGAACGACCCGGCCCACAGTCTCCGGCAGACTTCCTGCTGCTCGGGTGTCCCGCGTTCCTCGACGATCCGTTTTGCATCGTCGAGGAACCGGTAGCTGGGTGCGGTGGCACACAGCACCAGGTTCGACAGCCGCTGGGGGTACTTGATCGCATACCCCTGTGCGACCATGCCGCCGTAGGACGATCCCAGCAGGCAGATAGAATCGAGCCCAAGATAATCTCTCAACGCGTCGACATCGTCGATGTTTTCTTCGAGCGTGTAGCTGGCCGGATCCTCTGGGGCGCTACGTCCCGAGCCACGGTGGTCGAGATAGACCAGCTGGGCCACGTCGACCAGCCGGGCCACGGTCGACTTGAATCCGACGTGATCGCCGCCCGGTCCCCCGTGCAGCAAGAACAGCACCGGCCGCTCGACCATCCGGTCGCCGTCGGGCACCAGGCCCGCCCCGTCGACGTCGAAGTAGATCTCGGTTCCACGGACCCTTGCCTTCATCGCGGTCTCTCCCTCTGGCGGTCGCGCCTGGCGAATCGACTTACCCGGACCCGTCGAACCGATGAGTCGGAACGGGTCGCCCCGGCCGGAAACTCTGGGACTGCCGAAACTCCACCGACGCACCCAACTCCCCAACCGCCCCCTTCACCTCGTCCCGGACCAGCTCTTCGAGCCACTCGGGGTCGCAGGCCACGCGAGCATTGACGATCACCTCGACCGTCTTGACCTGGCAATTCGATGGCAGAGACAACTCGGGCTGGTCTTCGCTGGAGACAAGATTGGCGACGCCGAAGAAGCCCTCCCACAACCCGATGACCTTCAGGTGAGCCGTCTCGGCCTGACGCTCCTCAAGACGACCTGCCATGCGGTTGACCAACTCGAGCAGGAAGCTGTCCAGATCGAATGACTCGTCGGAGGCGACCTGCAGTGTGCTGTTGAGCCAGCCCAGTTCGGCTTCGCCCTCTGCATAGATGTCGTAGTCGATGTCGAGCACGCGGCGGCCAAAGTCGCCGGTCTGCCCGAGCAACTCGACCAGTTGATCAAATCCCTCACCGGTCTTGGCCGAGATCCTCAGGACCGGCACACCCGGACAATGCTCACTGACCAACTCGACCAGTTCGTCAGCCTGTTCCGGTTCCAGCTCGTCGATGCGGTTGACCAGGATCGCATCGGCCTCCTCGAGCTGCTTCTTCAGGATGTACCCCGCCTTGGGCGAGAAGCCTCGCGACTCGCCTCGCAGCACGCGGCGGCCGTGGCTGGGCTTGAGGATGACCGAATAGGGAGCGATCTCGAAACGGGTCTCGAAGAGCCGCTTGATGGGCTGGATCACGGTGGCGACCAGGTCGGTGCAGCTGCCGACCGGTTCGGCCAGGATCACATCGGGCCGCTCGTCCTCACCCAACTGCTCCATCGTGCTCATCAACTCGTCAAAGTTGCAGCAGAAGCACGCTCCGGCCACCTCGCCCACTTCGAATCCCTGCGAGCGAAAGGTGTTGGTGTCGACCAGGTCGGATGCCTGGTCGTTGGTGACCACGCCGACATTTTGCCCGTTTTCGGTGAAGTGCCGAGCCAGTCGCCCCAGCGTCGTGGTCTTGCCGGCTCCCAGGAAGCCGCCGACCATGATGTAGCGAATCGAGTGCATCGCGAAGTCCGGGAGGGCGCCGCTTGTCTTGGAATGTCCAAACTGCGACAACCAAGAGGCGCGGCCCGAACCAGCCATCGTAGAGGGTTTCTGCGACCCTCACCAACCCTGCCCGCCCCCCTGTTGGCCTCACATGCCCACCGACGACCTTCCCGCCGTCCTGGGTGGCCAACCCCTGCGACCCCAGGGCCCGCCAGGCTGGCCGCCCGTTGACCCGGCGATCGTTGAAGTCCTGCACCAGGCGGCCGCCGACGGCAGCTGGGGCCGATACCACGGACCTCACACCCAGGCACTCGCCCTACAACTCGCAGAACTGCACGGCTTCGAATACGTCCTGCTGTGTGCCAGCGGGACCGCCGCAGTGGAACTGGCGCTCAGAGGCCTGAAGATCGGGGCCGGGGACGAGGTGATCCTGGCCGCGTACGACTTCCGAGGAAACATGCAGGACGTGCTGTGTGTCGGAGCCACCCCGGTACTGGTGGATGTCCGGCCCGAGAACTGGAACCTCGATGTCCAACAGGTCGAAGAAGCCCTGACCGATTCGACCCGGGCCCTGCTGGTCTCGCACCTCCACGGAGGCCAGGTCGATATGCCGGCCCTGAGAGACCTGGCCGATCAGCGAGGGATTGCCATCATCGAAGACGCCTGCCAGGTACCCGGTGCTCGGGTGGCCGGTCGCATCGCGGGGGCCTGGGGCGAGGTGGCGGTGCTGTCGTTTGGGGGCAGCAAGCTGCTCTCGGCCGGGCGCGGAGGAGCCCTGTTGACCGGTGATGAGAGCATCGTGCAGAGAGTGAAGACCTACACGCAACGGGGAAACGAAGCCTATCCCCTCTCGGAACTCCAGGCCGCACTGCTGTTGCCTCAACTCGAGTCGCTCGCCGAACGAAACCAGCAACGGGCCACCGCTGCACTCAAGATCATCGACTCGCTCGCAGATCACACCTCCCTGGCCCCCTTCGAACTGCCCAGCCTGCCCGACTCGCAGCCCGGCCTCTACAAGCTCGGCTTCAAGTTCCAACCCGGCGCCAGCCAGGGACTCTCGCGCGACGCATTTGCCAAGGCGGTGCGGGCCGAAGGAGTCGCGATCGACCCGGGATTCCGCTCGCTGCACAAGTCGCACGGCCGACGCAGGTTCACCGCCGTGGGCGACCTGGCCGAAGCCGATCGGGCCGATGAAAACGTACTGGTGATGCACCACCCGCTGCTTCTGGAACCCGACCAGTCACTGGCACAGGTCAGAGCGGCCATCGATCGAGTCACCAACCACGCCGAGGACATCGGCCGCGAGCTGGGATTCACCTGTTGAAGAGGGCGGGCTGACGCCCCAGGCCGACCACTCGGTTCCCGGACCGGTTGCCCACCGAACACCTCGAGCCTATTGTGACCCACTCCGTCGGACCCATTCCTCGCAGACAGTGAACCCGAGCATGATGGACTTTTCTCAGTCGTTTTCCGCGGGTCTCACCTACAACGACTTTGTCGGTCAATACGCGTCCGACAAGGACCGTCAGCGTTGGGAAGACGTTTACGAGGGGATCTCACTCGATGAACGACAGACGGGCGTGCTCGGGTCGTTCGTCCGAGACATGAAGGTGGTGGTACTGGCCGGGGCCTGGTGCGGCGACTGCGTGAACCAGTGCCCGATATTCGAGCGGTTCAGTGAGGCCAATGGCAAGATCCAGGTGAGGTACCTCGACCGCGATGACCACCCCGATCTCACCGCGGCACTGACCATCAATGGCGGCCAGAGAGTCCCGGTCGTCGTGTTCCTGAGTGAAGACGACTACCTCTGCGGAATCTTCGGAGATCGCACTCTGGCCAAGTACCGCACGATGGCCGCTGGCATCGATTCCGACCCGGCATCCCACGCCGACCAGCGACCTCTCATCGAGCAGGCAACCGATGAGTGGCTGAACGAATTCGAACGCATGCAACTCATGATGCGCACCTCGGGCCGCCTGCGACAGATCCATGGCGATTGAATGGCCACGTCGACCAGGCCCTGATGCGAGCGATGTGCGATCCCCTTCACCCGTTTGACGAGACCCGCCGCCGTGGACCCTCTCGAAATCCTCAAGACACTTGTCTCGATCCCCAGCGTCAACCCGATGGGCCGCGATCTCTCGGGACCCGAGTACTTCGAGACACGGGTCTCGGACTGGCTGTGCGAGTTCTTTGCCGAACGCGAGATCGCACACGAGCGGATCGAGGTCGTCGCGGGTCGCAGTAACGTGATCGCACGTGTCGACGCCGGCGACGATCGCCCCACGATCATTCTCGACGCTCACCAGGACACCGTCCCGGTCGACGGGATGACAATCGACCCCTTCGATCCGGTTGTCCG
>CAUZJR010000005.1:0-36671 GCA_963580005.1 Planctomycetota bacterium | reverse complement strand
CGGCGGTCTCGCACCACGCGGCCCGGGCCAGGCACGTCATCTTCTGTTTCATGGACGGAGGCGTCTCGCACGTCGACAGCTTCGATCCCAAGCCCGCTCTCGAGAAGCAGCACGGCCAGCCGGCGACAGGGCTGACCAACCCCACCGCCAACAAGAACCGAAAGTGGGTCCGCAGCCCGTGGAGCTTCCGGCCTCGGGGCGAATGTGGCATGCCGATCAGCGACCTGTTCCCGCACATTGCCACTGTGGCCGACGAGTTGGCCGTCATCCGCTCGATGAAGGCCGACCTGCCACTGCACTCGACCGGCGTCCTGCTGCTGCACACCGGCAGCAACAACGCCGGTCGGCCGAGCCTGGGAGCCTGGAGCCACTACGGGCTGGGCAGCGACAACCACGACCTGCCCGGCTTCGTCGTGCTCAGCCACGGCGTCGTCCCCTGCGGAGGACTCGAAAACTACTCCAACGGGTTCCTGCCGGCCCGCCACCAGGCCACGATGTTCGCCGTCGATGGACCGCCGGTACGGAATCTCGCCCCGGCCGACTCCGACACCCGAGTGCAACTGGCCAAGCTGGCTCTGCTCAAACGCCGAGACCTGGCCTTTTCGCAATCTCTGGGTGGCGACGATGCCATCGAGTCGGCGATTCGCAACTACGAGTTGGCCTACCGAATGCAGATGGCGGTCCCCGACGTGCTCGACCTGGCCGGCGAAACCCGGGCCACCCAATCGGCCTACGCCGTCGATTCGAAGCTCAAGTCGCAGAGCCTGTTCGGGATCCAGTGCCTCAGGGCACGACGGCTGGTCGAGTCGGGCGTGCGGTTTGTCGAGATCACCTGTGCTCCGGGAGCCGCCAACGGGACCTGGGACCAGCACGGCAACCTGAAGAAGGGACACGAAAAGAACTCGCGGGATACCGACCAGTCGATCACCGCCCTGATCAAGGACCTCAGATCGCGAGGACTGCTCGATGAGACGCTGGTGGTGTGGGCCGGAGAATTCGGCCGGACACCTCACGCGACCGGAACCGACGGTCGTGATCACCACCCCGAAGGCTTCACGATCTGGTTGGCCGGTGCCGGAGTGAAGGGAGGGACGGTTTACGGCGCGACCGACGAGTTTGGCATGCACGCCGTCGAAAACGTAACCACGCTGCACGACATGCACGCTACGATGCTGCACTTGATCGGATTGGACCACGAGAAGCTGGTATTCCGCTTCGGGGGTCGTGACATGAGCTTGACCGACGTGCACGGACGGGTGGTGCACGAGATCCTGGCGTAGCCGGATTCGAGAGAATTCGGCTACCGGCTGATGTCGATGCAGGTGATCCGTTCGAGATCCCTGACGTAGAGCTTGCCTCGGGCCAGGGCCGGTGGCGTCCAGGCCCGCTTGCTGGCCAGAGCCTGGAAGCGGCCCTTTTCGGTGTAGGCCTTCGACGTGGCCTCGACCAACGCCATCGCACCCTTCTCGCCCAGCACGATCAGGTGCCCCTGGGCCGCAATCACCGCGCCTTTGCCGACGGTGCGGTTGGTCCAGAGAATCTTGCCGGTGGCCAGTTCCTGGCAACGCATCACGTTGTTGTCGAACCCATACAGGAACCCCTCCAGCAGCACGCAGCTGTTGTAGTGGTTCTTCATCTGCTTGTTGGTGTAGATCTCCTTGCAACTCACCGTCCCCCCGGCTGCACTCAGGCGGTAGGCCGAGCAGCGGCCGGTGTTCCGCGACGCCGAGACATAAAGCGTGCGGGTCTTCGGCTCGAAGATCGGCGTGGCGATGTTCATGTCGTTGGTCGTCAACCACTCGTGCTTCCACTGCACGCTGCCGTCATCGGGCTTCAGCCCCACCAGCGACTTGCCGCACCAGACGACCAGGTGAGGCACCGGGCCATCGTCGCCGGGGACATCGATGCGGACCGGAGACGAATAACCGGCCACGTCGTTGTGAGTCTTCCAGATCACCTTCCCGTCGGTCTTGTCGAAGGCGACGATCGAAGCCCCGGTGGACCCGACGTTGACGACCAGCTTCTTGCCGTCGATCAGAGGTGTGGTCGAGACTCCCCAACGGATGTTCTTGGCACCGAACTGCTTCAAAGTGTTCAACTGCCAGGCGACCGCTCCCGTCTTGGCCGCCAGGCACAACAGGTCGCCATTGGCCCCCAGGGCGTAGACCCGCTCGCCCTCGACAATCGGTGTGCCTCGAGGCCCGTCGCCGTATGAGTTCTTGAAGGTCGTGCCCGAGTGGACTTTCCAGAGCGTCGAGCCGTCGGTGGCGTCCAGGCAGTAGACGAACTCGGCCGCCTCCTCGGAACCCATCGTGAACAGCCGATCACCCACAACGGTCATCGACGAGTAGCCGGTGCCGAGTTCTCGTTGCCAGATCCGCGTGGGCTTGGTGGTACTCCAATCGAGCGAAAGACCGGTCTGACGCGAGATGCCGTCGCGACGAGGTCCACGCCAGTCGGGCCAGTCCTCTTGCACCAGCTTGGTTTTTGAGTCGGCTGCGGTGTCGGCTGCGGTGTCGGCTGCGGTGTCGGCTGCGGTGTCGGCTGCGGTGTCGGCTGCGGTGGTGGATGGGGGATCGAGTGCTGAGAACGTGGCGATCACCAGGCAGAGCGAGATGCAGCAGAGCGGTGCAAGGATCTTCATTTCGTGGCACTCGAATGCGGGATCGGGATCGCGAAACGGAGTGGCTGAACTGTGACCGCATGCCGTCCGAAACGCAACGTAGCCGAAATCGGCTACAGCAATTCGGAGATCACTTCGCCGCGTTCCAGCAGTGGCCGCGTGCGGGTGGCACCGGTGATCGGCGTGAAGCGGGGATCGATGCCCAGGTGATGGTACATCGTGGCCACCACGTCATAAGGCCACAGCGGCCTCTCGTGAGGCACTTCGCCCTTGGCGTTGGAGCTGCCGATCACCTGCCCGTGCCGATAGCTGCCTCCGGCCAACATCACGCTTTGCACGTTGGCCCAGTGGTCGCGGCCGCCGTTCTTGTTGATGATCGGAGTGCGACCGAATTCGCCCCAGACCACCACCAGCACCTTCTTGGCCAACCCCCGCTCGTGCAGGTCGTTGATCAGCGTGGTCACGGCCAGGTCCATCGGCGGGCTGGCGGTATTGGTGTGAGCCTCGAGCGTCTTGTGGAAGTCCCAGCCCGAGCTCGAGAGTCCCACGCCGGGGTCGATCAGCGTCACAAACGTCACCCCGCGTTCGACCAGTCGTCGGGCCAACAGGGCCGACTGGCCCGCGCGGTGGTAGCCGTAGCGGCGGCGTGTCTTCTCGTCTTCCTGCTCGAGATCAAAGGCCGACCCGGTCTTCTCGCCGGCGACCAGGTTGAACGCGCTGTCGTGAAACGCCGACCACGACGCGGTGGCCACCGGGTCCGCCTCGCCACGGATCTGCTCGAATCGCGCCAGCAGTTCACGCCGCTGCACGAAGTTCTTTCGCGAGAGTCCTCCGGCGGGAGCCAGGCTGCGGACCACGAAGTCCTTGTCGTTTGCCGGCAGCTTCCCGTCGCCGGTCCGCTTGATCAGGATCTCCATCGGGTTGAACCGAGCCGGCAGGTAGGCACCTCGATGAGGGTACATCCGGTGCGGGCCCTGGTTGTCCAGCGGGTAGCCCATGAAGACGTAGGGCGGCATCCCCGGATGGTTGGGGCCGCGAACCATCGACACCAGGCAGCCGCTGCTGGCGTGGCTCGACTTCTTGAACGGGTTGATTCCGTTGGCCTTCGCGTCGTGACCGGTCTGGCACCAGTGCATGCCGTGCTGGTGGTCGCTGTTGTCGTGGTGCACGCTGCGGATCAGGGTCACCTTGTCCATCAACTTCGCGTGCAGCGGCAGCGGCTCGCAGATAAACGTGCCGGGAACGTTGGTCGAGATCGGGTGAAACGGGCTGCGGATGCCCAATGGCGCGTCGGGCTTGGGGTCATACGTCTCGAAGTGACTGGCGGCTCCGTTGAGCCAGTACTGGATCACGGCGGTGTCGCGGGGCACGCCGTCAAGATTGATCACGCCGTCGCTGGCAACCCCCAGGCTGCCGATCCCCAGGCCGGCACCGGCGGCCAGGCCACTGCCCAGGAAGGCACGACGTCCGATGCTGCTGCGGTAGTCCCGGCAACCACTTCCGCTCATCGCAGGATCTCCTGACATCCGTCCATGATGTCCCCGTGTTGGGGTCACTCTTGCTCCACGGCATTCTACCACCGAGACCGCCTCGTACGCCAAGGCCGGACCCGGGCCGCTCAGGCCAATACCTCCGGGATCACCTTCCGGGGCTGGACCCCGGTGAGTCTCTGATCGAGTCCTTCGTGGAGGAAGGTCAGGTGGTGGTGGTCGAGACCGAGCAGGTGCAGGATCGTGGCGTGGAGATCCGAGACATGCAGGCGTCGCTCGACCGCCTGGAACCCGGTCTCGTCGGTCGCCCCGATCCTCTGTCCCCCCTTCACTCCGCCCCCGGCCAGCCACATCGAAAATCCAAAGTGGTTGTGATCGCGGCCCGGCTTGCCCACTCCTTCGCTGGTCGGCGTCCGGCCGAACTCACCGCCCCAGATCAACAGTGTCTGGTCCCACATCCCCTGCCGCTTCAGGTCGGCCATCAACGCGGCGATCGGCTGGTCGATTTCAAACGCATGCCGACCGTGGTTGTCGGGGACGTCGTCATGAGCGTCCCACGAATCGGCTCCGCCGCCGGAATACAGCTGGACGAAGCGAACACCTCGTTCGAGCAACCGGCGAGTCAGCAGGCACTGCCGCCCGAAGTACTCGGTCCGCTTGTCCTCGAGACCGTACATCTTCTGGATCGAGGCCGATTCGGAATCGATATCGACCGCCTCGGTCGCTTCGGTCTGCATCCGGTAGGCCAGTTCGTAGGACGCGATCCTCGCGGCCAGCTCGGAGTTGCCGCCTCGGAGTTCGAGGTTCTGCTGGTTGAGCTGGTTGAGCAGGTCGAGGCTGCGGCGCTGCGTGCCCGCCCCGATCCCCTCGGGTCGCTTGAGGTTGAGTACGGGGGCACCCTGGCTGCGGAACAGCGTGCCCTGGTAGCGGGCGGGCATGAACCCGCTGCTCCAGGCACCGGCACCGCCGCGGGGACCGCCGCGGTGGTCGGTCATCACCACGTAGCTGGGCAGGTTCTCGTTGAGATTGCCCAGGCCGTAGCCCAGCCAACTGCCCAGGCTCGGACGGCCCAGCACGATGCTGCCCGAGTTCATCTGCAGGATGCCGGGACTGTGGGTGGGGGTCTCGGCGTACATCGAGTTGATCACGCAGAGATCGTCGGCGAATTGTCCGACGTGAGGGAACAGGCTGCTGACCAGCAGGCCGCTGTCGCCATAAGGACGAAAGGGGAAGACCGAAGGAGCCAGCTTGCCGATGGCCCGGCCGTTGGACCCGATCTGCAGGCCCCCGTCGAAACTCTTGCCCCGGTACTTCTCGAGAGCCGGCTTGTGGTCAAACGTGTCGACCTGGCTGGGTCCGCCGTTGAGGAAGAAGAAGACGACCTGCTTGACGGTTGACGGAAAATGAGGCGACTGCTGACTCGATCGAGCAGCCGATCCGCCCGCCGCGTCCGCCTCGCGTGTCATCAGGTCGACCAGCGGCAAGGCCGCGAAGCCCCCGCCCCATTGCCAGAGACACTCTCGCCGCGTGTTGCCGCAGGGAGCCTCGTTGGGAACAAAACCGGTTGGTGCAAGTGACATGGCTAATCGGTGTAAACGAATTCGTTGAGATTGAAAATCACTCGGCAGACCTGCACGAGTGCCTGTCGGCGGGCGGCAGCGACGGTCAGAGGCAGGCGAGGCTTGAGCGGGTCGACCACGCAGTACTTGGCTCCCAACTGCTGCCAGGCATTCGACAACTCGTCGTCGCTCAGGGTTCGGTTCCAGACCAGCAACTCGGCCACCAGGCCCTTCCAGTACTCCGCGTCCAATGTTCCCTGTCGGCCAATTGTCCAGCCGGTGTCCAGTTTTCGAGTGGGCAGAGCCGAGCCGAGCTGGTCGAGCAAGCGACGATTCTGGAACACCCGTGCGTTGTTCGAGCCCGAGACTCCCGTCAGCAGGAACGGTGAGGCGGGCTTGCTCAGCGACAGGGTCTCGCGCAAAGCAAACGAGTCGGTCAGGCGGACGCTGCGAACTCCCTTCGCTGCCGTGGTGGTTCCCAGGAAAATCGAGGTCGTGCTGTTGCCCTTGCCGCCGTCCCAGTTGCCGATCACGTTGCGATGACCCGTCGTGCCGGCTGCCGGGTCGGTCACCACGGCCATCAGCGTGTAGGCTTGGCCGGTCACCGGCGAACCGCTCAGAGAAAACCAGTCGTGGCCGTCGAACCTGATCGCCGGCCGCTTACCGATCGCGGCCAACAGAGACTCGGGGGTGCCGTGAGCACTGGCCACCAGTGACCCCACTCGAGATGCCCAGCTGGTGACGTGTTTCTGTTGATCGAGCGTCACGCCCTTCGAGGCATCGAGCCACAGTGTCAGGCCCGATTCGGAGATCTTGCCCGCGGCCTGCCTGGGGACATTCGGGGAAGACTCACGCTGGAATCGCTTCAGGTCGTCAACGACCAGTTGCCGCGTCTCGGTCGACAGAAAGCCCAGCAGGCTGGTTCGCTCGAAGGCGGTCGGTGAACGACCCAGTGCCAATCGGAAGGCGTGCTCGAGTTGGCTGTCGGGCGAGTTGCCGGCCTCGGCGATCACGCGGTCGGCGAAGTATCGCGACTGGCGATTGACGAATTCCCCGTTGAACAATTCCAGCGCCTGAGGTGCCACGGTCGTCACCTCGCGTCGCTCGGCGCTCCTGGCCGTGTCGCAGAAGTCCAACGTCTCCAGGAACGGGATCATCAGGGTGCGTTTCAGGAACGAGTAGATCGTGCGACGGTTCGCGTCGGTCTCGTTGAACGGCTGCCAGACACCCGAGGGGTTGTAGCCGCTGCGGAGCGCGTCGGCGGGGATGAAGGGATACATCGGGGCTCCGTAGAGCCGATCGTTGAGTCGGCCGCTGACTGCCAGCATCGAGTCCCTGATCGCCTCGACCTCCAGGCGACGCACCGGGAAGTGCGACAGGAACAGGTTCTCGATATCCTTCCCGGCGTTCTCCGGATGGGACCTCTTGCTGGTGGCATAGGTCCGGCTGGTCATGATCAGCCGGTGCAGCTTCTTCAGCGAGTACCCGGCCTCGACGCGGAACCACTCGGCCAGCCAGTCCAGGAGCTCGGGGTGAGTCGGCAGGTTGCCGCGGACACCGAAGTCGTTGGCGGTGCGGACCAGGCCGGTGCCGAAATGGTACTGCCAGACACGGTTGACGATCACGCGACGCGTCAGGGGGTTGTCGTCGGACATGATCCAGCGGGCCAGAGAAATCCGTCGCCGGCTGGTGAACTTGTCCGCGGCATCAAAGGCCGGTTGTCGTTCGACCAGGGCCGCCGGCACCGCAGCAGTCACCTCGATGCCCGGCTGATCGGGGTTGCCGCGATTGAGCAGGTGAGTGACGGGGGGAGTGGGCGAGGGTTCAAAGAAGAAGTAGCCCTGGGGCTGGGCCTTGAGATCCTTGCCGGCAAGTTGGCCCGGCGGCAGGGCGGCACGAGCCAACTCGGCGCGACCCTTGTGCTCGCGCTTCAGGCCGCGGAAGACGGCGACCATCGAGTAGTAGTCCCTGGCCGTCAGCGGGTCAAACTTGTGGTCGTGGCATCGGGCACAGCCGATTGTCAGTCCCAGGAAGACCTGCGAGGTGGTACTGACCATGTCGTCGAGCTCGTTGTAGAGCTCCTCGATCACCTCGCTCTTCTGAACACTGGCACCCCGCTCGGCGTCCCAGGGACCCACCCGGTGGAACCCCGTCGCCAGCACCGTCTCGGTACTCGCCGCGGCAATCTCGTCGCCGGCAAGCTGTTCGATCACGAACCGGTCATAGGTCCGGTCGGCATTCAGGGCCCCGATCACCCAGTCGCGGTACTTCCACGCCAGCGGCTTAACCCCGTCGACCTCGTACCCGTTGGTGTCGGCGTAGCGGACCAGGTCCAGCCAGTGCCGGCCCCAGCGTTCTCCGTAATGCGGATTGGCCAGCAGCCGGTCGATGACTCGTTCGAAGGCCTCCGCCGCCTGGTCCTCCGCGAACCGGTCCACCTCCGAGGGCGTCGGCGGCAGGCCGAGCAGGTCGAGAGTCGCTCGCCTGATCAGGTGCCTGTGCCGGGCCCGTGGCGAGGCGACCAATTGTCGCGACTCGAGTTGAGCCAGCACGAAACTGTCGATCGGGTTCTGCACCCACGAGGCGTCTGTGACCGAGGGAATCTGGGGTCGGCGGATCGGTCGCAGCGACCACAGGCTCAGGCGATCGGCCTGGTCGTCGATCCCATCGGGCCAGGCCGCTCCGCGGTTGATCCAGTCGCGGATCAGCCGGATTTCCTTCTGCCTCAACCCGCGCCCTTCACCCTCCGGCGGCATCCTCGCATCGCCGGGCCCGTGTCCTTCGATCAGCCGCACCAGCAGGCTGAGGTCGGCCTTGCCCGGCTCGATCGCCCGGCCCGTCTCGCCCCCCTTCATCGCCAGCGGCTTGCGATCCAGTCGAAACTCGCCCTCGCTGCTGCCGGCCCCGTGGCAGCGGAAGCAGTGCGCCTTGAAGATCGGCCGGACGTCTCTGAGAAAATTGGGTGCGACGGGGGGATCGGCCGCCACCGCAATCCCGCCGCCGGCCAACACGGCCACCAGCAGCAACGGCATCTCCCGGCCACACAGCAACTTGTTCACAACTCTCTGCATTGCATCCTCAACCGATCCCGACGCCGATCCTACCACGCCGCGAGCCGGCAGGTCCGAATCAGGCCGCCCCGTCGAACAGCTCGGTGCGGAAAACTCCCTCCTGCTCGCGGAGGTATTCGTCCCGCGACAGGCCCGGAGTGAACTCATCAACCACCCTGCGACCTTCCGCCGCGTCGTCAGCCAGCAGGTCGACGGCCATCATGGCCAGGGTCTTGGCCGGAGACACGTAGCCGTTTTGCTTGTCAGCGATGTGCCAGTCGACACTGTGCGGTTCGCCGTGTGCACCAGCCATCACCGGGTGCAGCACGGGCATCAGCTGGCTGAGATCTCCGGCGTCGGTCGATCCGCCGCCGTGAGGATAATCCCGGAAACCGTCCTCGTCGAACATCGTCGCGGCGTTGCTGCGGAAGATGTTCCTGAGATTCGCGTCGTTGTTCAGTGGCAGGTTGCCCGGCACCGTGTCGATCTCGACCTGGCACCTCATCGCCATCGCCGCTCCCTTCAGGCAGGCGTCCACACGCGAGGCCGCATCGACAATCGCCTCGGCCGTCTTCGCCCGCACGTAGGTCTCCAGCCGAACATCCGAGGGAATGATGTTCACCAGGTCGCCTCCCTTGGTGATGATCGGATGCACCCGCACGCAGTCCTCGTCGCGGAACGTCTCGCGGTGCGAGTTGATCCCCGACAGCGCCAGTTGTGCTGCGTACAGCGCGTTGACCCCCTGCTCGGGGGCACCACCGGCGTGAGCCGCCAGGCCTCGGAACGTGACCGTCTTGGCCAGGAAGCCGTTGGACGAGAGCCCCACACCGTGCGTGCCGTCGTCACGAGAAGGACTCTTGGTGTGGATCATCACCGCCATGTCGATGTCTTCAAAATGCCCCAGCTTGATCAGCTCCTGCTTCCCACACAGAAACGACGTCTTCCCCTCGCGCACCAGCCCCAGCCGGTAGTCGATCTCGACATACTCCTCGGCCGGAACCGCCAGGAAGACAATGTTCCCGGCCAGTTCCTCGGCGATCCCCGCACTGTGCAGCCCCATGGCGGCTCCCATCAGGCCGGCGATCTGTGCGTTGTGTCCGCAGGCATGAGCCGCCTGGGTTGTGTCGTTCGCCCGAGGGTGCCCGGGCACCTGCAACGCGTCCAGTTCCCCCATCAAGGCCACAGTCGGTCCCGGACGTCCTCCCCGCAGCACCGCCTTCACGCCGGTCAGCCCCAGTCCGCTGTCGAATTCCAGTCCCAGCTCGCTGAAGACCTCCTGCACCGTGTCCGCCGTACGGTGCTCCTTGAACCCCAACTCGGGGTCATCCATGATCTTCTCGCCAACCCCGATGATCCGGTCGCTGTGCTCATCGATCTTCTGGCACACACTCGCCTTCAGTGCTGCAGCGGTCGTCACGATCAGTCTCCCAGGTCCATGCAGTCGGCGATTCAGACACACGTGGCACCGTGCCGACAGGAATAGTAGCATAGCTGTCAGGCGCCGCGCCCCGCCCCAGCTCCCTCCCACCCCCCCGACCCACGCTCCCTCGCCGCCATGATCACTCTCTTCGATACTCCCGCAGCATCCCACCGCGACTGGACGCGTCGCGACCTGTTGCGTGCGGGGTTGATCGGAGTCGGCGGCCTGGCGCTCTCGAATGTGCTCCAGCTCGAATCGGTCCGCCGTGCGGTTGCGGCCCGGGTCAAGCGGCCGGCCCGGAACTGTATCTTCATGTTCCTCAACGGCGGCCAGGCCCAGATGGACACGTTCGACATGAAGCCCGGTGCACCGGCGGGCATTCGAGGTCCGTATCATCCGATCGCCACCAGCGTGCCCGGCACTCAGGTCTCCAACATGCTGCCGCGTCTGGCCCGCCTGGCCGACCGCTACACGATCCTCCGCTCGGCCTCGCACCCGCTCTCGGGCCACAACAGCTCTGCCGCCTACGTCCTCAGCGGCCACACCCCCGGCGGCGATTCCCGCATCCAGCCCACCGCGATGGACCATCCGACCTACGGATCGGTCGTGTCGCGGATCATGCCCGCCCCCACCCACCTGCCCAGCAGCGTGCTCACGCCCCGACTGCTCTTCGACATGGGCTTCCCGACTCCCAGTGCCGGCGGAGGCTGGTTGGGTCGTCGATACGATCCCTTCCCGGTGGCCCGCAACCGGATGATGTCCAAGGCTCCCGTCTGGAACGGCAAGCTGCCGGGTCCTCGCTCGCTGGCCTTACCCGGCGACGTCTCCCACGCCCGGCTCGCCTCACGCCGCAACCTGCTCGGGTCCCTCGACACAGCCTTCGCCACCGCCCGCGACGACGCCTCGGCCCGCACCCTGCAGGCTCACCAGGACAAGGCACTCGACCTGATCCTCTCGCCCAAGTGCCAGGCCGCCTTTGACCTCTCGCGGGAACCCGCCGCCGCACACGACCGCTACGGCCGCTTCGAAATGGGACAGGTGCTGCTGCTGGCCCGCAGGCTGGTCGAATCGGGAGTCCGCTTCGTCACCGCCAACGCGGTCTCGAACCCCAAGAACACCCGGCTCTCATCCTTCCAGATCTGGGACACTCACTTCGACCACTTCCGGCTCTACAACGAGACCCTGCTGCCGGAATTCGACCAGGCACTCTCGGCTCTGCTCGAAGACCTCGACACCCGAGGCCTGCTCGAGGAGACACTGGTGATCGTGATGGGCGAGATGGGACGTACGCCGACGATCAACAAGGCCAAGGACGGAGGCCGAGACCACTGGGGTCGAGCCTACTCGGTGCTGTGGGCCGGTTGTGGAGTGAACAACGGGGTGGTGATCGGAGCCACCGACCGCAACGCCGGCGAGGTGATCGACTCCAAGGCCTCGCCCGACGACATCGCCGCCACGCTCTACGAAGCTCTCGGGATCCCCCACGATACCGTGCTCGATGACATCGCCGGACGACCACGCCGCATCGCCGAAGGCAGCCCGATCGACGGATTGCTGGCGTAGCAGAATTCCGCTACGGCCAGTTGTGGTTCTCGGGGTCCAGCAGCCGGCTCGGAGCAAAGTACTCCGCGGGATAGTCATCCGGTTCATCGTCCAGGCCCAGGATGCGGTTCACGATGCAGCGGGCTCCATTGAACGACACACCGCTGCCCGATCCGCACATCCCCGCCACGATCCAGCGTCCGCTGCTGCCGCCCTTGCCGTCGATCGAACCCACGATCGGGTACTCGTCGGGAGTGTACCCCACCGTGCCGCTCCACTCGTTGTCGAGATCCAGGCTGTAGGGCCCGAAGTGTTTGCGCATCTCGGCCGCGGCGAACCGGGTCAGAAATCGCGACGGCTTGTTGCGGCCGGCCTGGGCGTCGGGAACCCGCGAGCCCCCCGAACCCCACAACACCTCGTGACCGTACCGCCCGGCGAAGTACCACGAACCGCTGATGCCGATGTGAGGCATCATCGAGACCGGGCCACCCTCGCCCGAAGCCGCCTGCTCTTGCACCGGCACGATCGCGTCGTGGAAGGCCGCTTCGATCATCGGAGTGTAGCTCTCGGTGGCGTAGAACACGTGGCGGCAGGCAATCGTGCCTCGAGAGGTCTCGACCACGTACCCGTCTCCGGTCGCCACCACCCGCTCGACCCGAGTCCGCGTGTACAACTCGACCTGCTCGGCCTTCAACGCCTCACGCAACAGGCACCAGACCCACTTGGCCGGGTGCCAGCTGGCGGCCTGTTTCGAGAACCCGGCCGGAAGACTCACTCGAATCCCGGACAACTTCCGCGCCTCGGCCGCCTCGATCTGCGTCCAGTCGTCACAACCAGACTGCTCGGCCAATCGGACCGAGAGCCTCAGCGACTTCTGTTCTTCCTCGGTCCGAGCCTGCACCCATCCGGCCCGCTTGTAGTCACAACGGAACCCGTGAGCCTCGATCGCCTGCTCGATCAGGTCGGCGTTCTGGTAGGCCGCCTCGCAGTAGACCTGGGCAAAGCGGCTGGCCAATTTCTTACGGGCGGCCTTGTCGAGGTCGGGGCGGACTTCGTACAGGGACTTCCCGACCGTGTCGCGGACCATCTTGAAATAACGGCCCATCACCACCAGGCCCTCGTTGCGGCCCGAAGCCCCACTCGCCGGGTCATCCATCTCCAGCAACACCAGCCGCCGGTCGGCCGGAGCCCTCCGGGCCCAGTGATACGCGGCCGCCGAACCGGTGAACCCCGCCCCGATCACCACCACGTCGGCGGAATCGGGAAACGTCGCCGACTCGTCCCTCGCCCAGGGATGCTCCTCGAACGGGTTCTCGTCCTCGAGCCACATCGGAGTCCGAGACACCCGACCGGTGATGTCCAGGCAATGCAGGGCCCGCGGCATGTTGATCCAGACCTGGTACAACGCCCACCCGGCAAACCTCAGCCACCGAAGCGGCCACGGGTCCTGGCCCCACTTCAACTTCATGAAGTGGCCGGCCGCCTGGAAGTCCTGTATCCGGAGCGAGATCAGCAACTCGATGACAAATGCCACCCGAGACAACAGGCTGACATTTTGTTCCGAGAGGTACCGATCAACCTCACGCCTGTCCCGATCCCCGCTCACCGTAACCTCCCCAAAAAAAATCCCCGCTCCCCGCTCTACTCTCTCCCCGTATGACACCGCATGCACGCCGCGGTCAACACGCGAGGATTGATCCGGTGGTGATTCTCGCGGTACGGAGACAATTCACCATGACACCCTCGGCAATCGAGTTTCTGATCGAGCACCTTGGCGTGGACCTTCTCGAAGTGCCAGTAGCCGGGCCGCGGGTCGGAGATGTCTCCGGCGATGTCGTGACAATCGGCACACCGCTGCACGTCGACACTCTCGAGAGGCTTCTTCCAGCCCGCCGCCCTGAGAATCGAGCGGGCCGCCACGCGTCCGGTCACGACGCAGGGTCCCAGGAACGTGCCCTCGAGAGCCGCCTTGCCGTTGATGATCGCCAGCCCGGTCAACTCGCCCACCGCGTACAGACCGGGGATCGGCCGCTGCTTCTTGTCGACCACCCGGCAGCCCAGGTCGATCGCCACCCCCCCCATGCTCTTGCGGGTCAGCGGGAAGGTCTGGATCGCGTAAAACGGAGGCGTCTCGATCTTGACCGAGGCCGTGTTGTTGAACTCGGTCTTGCCCGGCCCGAACCGACCGAAGTCCTTGTCGACTCCCTGGTCGATCATCGTGTTGTACCGGGCGATGGTTGCCACCAGTCCCGCGACGGGCAGCCCGGCCCTTCGGGCCAGCTCGTCGATCGAATCGGCCGATTGCACCAGCTTGGGATCCTGGAAGATCAACCGCTCGACCTTCTCGGCATCGGCCCAGTCCGACCCCGAGACGCTGAACTCCTTCTTGGTCTTCTCATCGAAGATCGCCCAGCAGGTGACCTGTTCCTGGTTCAAGAGTGCCGGCATCACGTCCTTGGCCCAGCCGTGATCGTTGGCAAACCGCTGACCCTGCCAGTTGACCAGGATCCCCCACATGTTGGCCGCGTTGAGACCCTTGTTGCTGCCGGGGTTCTGAGGATCGGGCAGCCCCGAGTAGTAATTCCACTGGTAGTCCATCTTGACCAGCGCCCCGCCGATCTCCCGGACCATCTCGTGGCCCAGCCCGATCGAGTGCCGTCCGGATCCGGCGAGGATCTTCTTGGGAAACGCGAACTCGGCCGGCCAGAACTCGCGGACCAGGTCCAGGTTGCTCTGGAACCCCCCGGTGGCCAGCACCACCGCGTCCGCTTCCAGCACCCTTTGTGTCTCCTCACGCATGTCCGTCGTCCGTACTCCGACCACGCGATCGTTGCGGACGACCAGCGAGTCGGCTCGAGTGTTCCAGGCGAAGCGGACGTTTTGCCGTTCGAGGCAGGCGCGGTAGACCGGTGTGACCAATCCGATGCCCCGCCCGACCGGCTGATGGAATCGAGCGGCGGTGTTTCCCGGTGACGTCTCGACGCCGGAAAACTGGACGCCCAGCTCGATCAACCAGTCGTAGATCTGCTCACGAGAATGGTCCACGTAGTACCGCACCCATTCACGATTGGCCCCTTCGCCCCACTCGATGAAGTCCTTGTAGGCCAGGTCCGGCGAGTCCTTCTCTCCGGCAGCCTCCTGAACCGGAGTGGCCACCACCGACACTCCCCCCTGCGACATCACCGCGTGGCCGCCGTAGACACTCGACATGTCGACCACCACCACCCGCGCACCCCCGTCGGCCAGTTCCAGGGCCGCCGAGAGTCCCGAGAGTCCGGCTCCGACGACGACCACAACAGGCGGCTGGCCGGCGGCCTTCGCCCCAGTGCCCCCCGCAGAGGTCCGCGACGACTCGCCCCGCCCGCTAGCACCTCCACCGGTCCCCCCGACACCCACCACCAGGGCGATCCCCAGCAGCACCATCACGACGGCGACCAGCACAACAGTGACCGAACCGGACCGAGTCGTCATTTCGAGCCGGTCTCCGGACGACGATTCGGACGCTGCAGACGCTTCAAGCGTTTCAGAGAAATCCTGCGGAACTCGATCTCCATCGGAGGACCACCATGCAATTGCAGGCCGATGATCCCCTTGGGGATCCGCTTGGCCTTTTCATTGTCGATGACTTCGGAGGCCACTTTGCCGTTGATCGTGAAGAACATCCGGTAGCCCCTGACTCTCACGTGTACGTCGTTCCAGCCCCGCTCCTTGATGTGACTCGGCTTCAGAGCCCCGTCGAGCCGGGTCAGAGTCTTCTTCCCGTCCGCGGCGATCACCACCCGCTGGCCTCGCTGCACGAGATAGGAGCCGCGGGGATACCCGTGAAAGTCCCACGAACCCAGCACCTCGGGCCCCACACCCTTGTGGCCGAAGTCGGCGTGGTAGCCGCTGACGGTGTGCGTCTTGGAAATCCCCAGCAGGCCCCGGATGTGGATCCCCGAGTTGCCTTTGGTGCGGAAGCGGTAGCTGAGTTTCAATTCGTAATCGGCCAGGTTCTTGTCGTGGAAGATCAGGTCCGACCCCTTGCCGTCCGTCTTGCCCACCAGCAACCCGTCCCGCACCGACCAGTGACTCTGCTTCTCCCTGGGAATCACGCTCCAGCCCTTCAGCGTCTTACCGTCGAAGATCGGCTCGAACCGGTCGGCCGCCTCGACGATTTCCGGAGCCGCCAGGCCGATCAGCCCGACCAGAACGCACATCACCAGGGTTCTCATGTCGATTCCTCGCTCAACTCCACGCGGGTTCATTTCGTGCCGAAGCGGTACACCGACCGGGCCGTCTTCCCCAGGATCCAGGTCTTGTCCTCGGCGGTGAAAAACGGGACCAGGTCCTTCATGATCAGCAGCTCGTAGAAGTTCGCGTAGATCATTCGCCGCGGGCCAAACGCGTCGTAGACCTTCCTCAGGTTGGTCCACATGTCGCGAAATGGCGGTTTCTGCTGCGACGGGTTGTGCAGCGACGTACGCACGTAGACGTTCTTCAGGCCCTTCAGAGCCAGGATCCCGTCGATCCCCTCGCTGTCGGGCTTCGTGATGTCGAGCATCGCGAAGTGGTCGATCACCAGCTTGACCCCCGGGAACCTGCGGGCCATGTCGCCGACCTGGGACAGTTGATGAGGAGCCAGGAAGATGTTGAAGACCGCTCCCAGTTGCTGGGCCTTCTTCCACAGCGGGTAGCAGACCGGGTCGTTCATCCAGACCGTATCGCGATCGTAAATCGGGCTCAGCCGCAGCCCGACCAGCCTGTCGCGTTTCATCAGCCGCTCGAGTCGGCCGGGGTTCTCTGGGTCGCCGGGGCGGTAGAGGCCGTGGCCCACCAGCAGGCCGATCGCGGCGAAGCGATCCGGGTGAGACTTCACGCAGTGGCTCGAGTACGAGTTGTCGGTGCCGTAATAGCAGACGTGGCTGATCACCGTCTTGGAGATCCCGTGCACCTGCATCTCGGCCAGCAGGTGCTCCATCGAGTAACTTCGTCGAGGCTTGTTGCTGGGGCAGTTGGAGAGCCTGGGGTTGATCGGAAACGACCTGTCGTTGATCACCCACGCGTGCTCGGCCCCGTTGACGATCTCCAATTCATCAGCCGCACGCTCGGCTGCCGCGACCCCGCCGGTAGCACCGGGTCGCGGTCCGCTGGCTGCCATCGCGCCGGCCATCAGGCCCAGGCATGTCCGCCGATCAATTCCGCTCATGGCTTCAGCGGCAGCAGCTCGACCTTGCGGAACTCCACCGGATGACTCTCCGACTGCAGAGAAATCGACCCGCCGTCCAACAGCAGAGCATCGCCCTTTCGCTCACCCTCGGGCTTGCCGGCGATCAGCTTCTTGGCGTCCTTGTCGTTGGGATCCAGCTGCGGCTTGCTGTACTCGAGCACCGTCTTGCCGTCGATCTTGTGCCGAATCACCTCGCTGCCACGCACCTCGATCTCGACGGTGACCCAGCCGTCGCCGCGGTAGGTCTTCGAGGTCGAATTGGTGCAGTGCGGCTTGTGCAACTTGCCGTTGTAGACGACGTGAGTCCCCGGGGTGCAGAGATTGGCGGTGGGTCGCTTGCCCGTGTTGCGACCGCCCAGCAACTGCACCTCGATCGACACCGGGAAGTTCTGGTCCTTGCCCATCGATGCCGGCGACTGGCCATGCACCATGATCCCGCTGTTGCGGAACGCCCAACTGGGGCCCCCCTTCACCTGCTTGCCCGTGAACCGGTACTCGCAGCGGATGATGTAGTGCGAGAACGGCTTCTCGTAGAACAGGTGCCCGAACTTGGCGCCGAACCCCTCGTAGGCGTCGTACCCCACCTTCAGCACGCCGTCCTCCACGCGAAATGTCTTGCCGAAATTTTCGCCCAGGGCGTGGCCCTTGATCTTGACCTTCCAGCCGTCCAGGTCCTTGCCGTTGAACAACGGGATCCACTTGCCCACCGCGGCCTTCGCATCTTCGGCAACGGCCGAGTCGACCAGCGAGGTGCTCGGCAATGGAGCCAGGAACAACAACCAGCACAGGACTCCGGCCAGGCTCAATGGAATTCGGCGTGTCATGAGAGAACTCTCGGGTGAAGAAGAAAAGAGCGTGTGATCAACCATCTCCGAGACAATCGGAAACGAAACAACATTGTGCGGAGTGAGGCCTCATCGGGAAAGTCGACGGGGCCACACACCTCACCGAACAAACTTCAGCAGGCTCTGCCCTTTGGCCGGCATCGACGCCAACGCCCGCTTCAATCTGGCCAACGCCGCGGCCGCCGTCGGGTCGGCGAGGGGATCCGACAGAGGACTCTGCTCCAGCACATCCTCGGCAACGTCGATGAACCGGCCGTCGCCGTAGAGCTTGAACCTGTGGTCGCGGACAAAACGTTTCGGCTTGGACCGCTCGGGTCGAGGACAATAGTAGATGTGGATCCAGTCCCGTGGCCTGTAGTCGTCCTGCCCGGTCAACAGTCCTGCGAAGCTCCGGCCATCGAGCCCGTCGGGGACCTCCAGCCCGGCCAGGTCGAGCACCGTGGGCAGGAAGTCCGAGAAGTCGACCAGGTGGTCTGTGACCTGGCCCGAGGCAATCTTCCCCGGCCACCTCACCACCAGCGGCACGCGAGTGCCCGCATCGGTCATCCGCCCCTTGCCCCCCCGGATTTCGCGGCCGCCCAGGCGTGATCGGATCGTGCGATGCGTGCCGTTGTCACCGGTAAAGATGATCAGAGTCTGCCGGGCCAGGCCCAGCTGATCGATCTTGGCCACCACACGCCCGACCTGCTCGTCCATGTAAGCCACCATGTCCTCGAAGTTCCGCTGCCGGTTCTTACTCTGTCGCGACTCGCTGCTGGGAGTCGGCAAGAACGGGCTGTGGACCTGGATCAGGGGCATGTAGGCAAAGAACGGCCTCTCGCGATTCGCTTCGATGAAGTCGGTGACCGACTTCGTGACGATGTCGGGGCCGTACTCATCGGGGCCAAACGTGCGGTTGGTGCCGTTGATGTACAGCAGCGGGTTCCAGAACCGGGACCCCATCCGGTCGACCTGCCACAGGCAGATCTCGTCGAACCCGGCCTTCTCAGGAAACGTCCCCTTGCCCCGGAATTGCCGCGAGTAGTGCTCGGCACCGAGCAGCTGCCACTTGCCGGCCACCGCGGTCCGGTATCCGCCCTGCTGCATGTACTGCCCGATCGTCTTCTGGCCGCGACGCAGGACCGAGAAGGCCGAGTAATTGCGGACATTCGAGAGGCCGGTCATCAGCTTGACGCGGCTGGGAGTACACAACGGTTGCGAGTAGCAGTGCCGAAACCTGAGACCGTCTCGGGCCAGTCGGTCGATGTGTGGAGTCTTGTACTGCCGGCTGCCGTAACACCCAAAGCACTCGTACCCCACGTCATCGGCCATGATCAGGACCACGTTGGGGCGGCGAGAGACACGAGTCGACTTCTTTGCCGGACCGGCGAGCTTGAGATACGCGGCGGCGTAACGGCGGCCGAGTTCGCGGTACGAGGCGGAATCGAAGTGAACCTTGTCGCCCTTGTGCTTGAGTCCCCTGGCCGAGGCGAAGGCGGTTCGAGCCACCCGGGTCGGCAACCGGCGATGCGACGCATCAACCCTCTCCTTGGCCGCACTCCAGGACCGCTCGGGCCAACGACCCATCTGGCCGGCCACAAACGGCACACGCGGTGCCTTCAATGAAACACGGAACCTCGCGATCAACTCGTGCAACTTCTTCTCGTAGACCGCCGAGAGCTCCGGATTCGAGTCCGATTCGCCCTGGTGCCAGAGGATCCCCTTGAGCGTGCCGTGCTTCAGGGCCGCGCGGGCTCGCTTCAGGCAGTCGTCCCACGGGTGAGTCTTCGTGCCGGGGTGAAAGCCACCCGGTTCCCACGCGGCGATCGGTGATCCGCCCACCGCACATGGCACCAGCCCGATCGTCACACCCGGACGCGCCTTGGCCACGACCTCGGCAAACGAACGACCCACACCCACGCCGACCACCGTCGGCTTGTCGAAGTGCAACGGATCCAACGCCGGCACCCAGCGGCCGTCCTTGCCGTATTTCAGAACACGGGAGATCGGACGCTTGTCGATGTCCGCCACCCTGCCCCGACCCGCCATGTTCGATTGGCCGACCAGCAGGTAGAGGTGGAAGTCCTTCCTGGCTGGAAGAAGCGGCTCGGCTGAGACCGGGGCCGGAAGCATCACGGCCAGGACCAGGGCCAGAATCACAGCCGACAGCGGGAATCGCATGCGGAACATCACCGGAACTCCGTCCCTGGGATTGGGAACTTCAACCCACCTCGACTAAGTTACCTTCTGCCTGTCCGGGATCCCATCGCAGGGGAACCGCCTGCAACCGTGTCACACCGGAGACTCACACCGTGCTGCCTTCATCTGCCAACGTGGTCGTCATCGGGGGAGGTGTCCTGGGCACCAGTGCCGCGTTTCAGCTGGCCGAGGCCGGTGTCGAGGACATCGTCCTGATCGACCGGGGTCCGGTCGGAGCCGGCACCACGCCGATGGCCGCCGGACAAACCGGCTACCTCAACAGCGATCGCTTCGCCACCGACTTCGGGCTGTACAACATCGAGTTCTTCGAGAACTTCGAGGCCAGGACCGGGCAGGCAATCGACTTCCACCAGTGCGGCAGCCTCAGGATCACTCTCACAGAAACCTACCACCAGGATCTCGAGCGACGGCTCGAGGTGGCCGGCGAGATCGGTGACGACGCCCGGATCATCTCCATCGAAGAGGCCCGGGGCCTGGTGCCGCTGCTGGATCCTCCGAGTGACTGCCGGATCATGCTGATGCCCCGCGACGGCTGGGTCGAACCCAAGTCGGTGGCGGTCGCCTACGCCGCAGCGGCGGCGGATCGTGGAGTCCGCTTCGATACGGGGATTCCCGTCACCGGGCTGGTCCACGACGGCAAGCGAGTCTCTGGAGTCACCACGCCACAGGGGACGATCCAGGCCCAATGGGTGGTGCTGGCCGCGGGGGCCTGGTCCAGACAACTCAGCCAACCCCTGGGCATCAACCTCCGTAGCGTCCCCGTCAGGCACCAGGCGTTTGTCACCGCTCCCCTGGCCTGTGCACTCCCCGATCAGCCGATCGTGCGGGTCACCGAACCGCAGTTCTATGTCAGGCCCGAGGCGGGAGGACTGCTGGTGGGGGGATATGGGTACCGACCGCTGAGTTTCGACATGGACGACTTCGGGGACGGGTTCGAGATCGCCTCGCTCGAGGCCGACCAGGTCTACTACGAGCAACTGCAGGCGGCCGCCCGGCCGTTCTTCCCGGTGCTGGAAAACGCCATCCGGGTCCAGGACCGCCGCGGGCTGCCGACGATCTCACCCGACGGCCGACTGGTCATCTCCGAACCCGATTCCGCCGCGGGGCTGGTCGTGCTGACGGCGTGTGGAGTCGGCGGAGTCGACCGCTCGCCAGGAGCAGGCCGCATCGTCGCCGACATCATCGCCGGTCGGGAACAGTGGATCGATCCGGACATCCTGGCCGCCGACCGCTTCGGCGACGACTTCGTCGATCAACTCGAACTCAGAGCCCGCTGCGAAGAGGTCTACGCGCACCACTACCACGACGTGTATTGAGTCTCTATACCTGACGCCCCGGCACTAATCCTCGTAGTGCTTCAGCCAGTGCTTCTGGAAGGCCAGGAACTTGCGGATCGACTTGATCTGCTCGGCATCGGTCACCTCGTTCCGCGAGACCTGTTTGCCGTCGGGTGAGTAAACCACGTAGGCCGGTTTGCGAGCCCCCTTGCCGCTCTCGACCACGAACCGGGTCCCCCGCGAGTACTCGCTGGCCAGTCCGGCCGACTCCAGAAAACTCTCGATGTTCTCGGTGTCCACCTTCGTGTAGGAATCCTTGTGGTCTTTGCGCACCCGCTTGGACTGCTTGAGAATCGACTTGATGATCCGACTCGAGGAAACCTCCTTCACCAGCAGGACCGTATCGAGTCTCTTTTCGCGGCCCTCGATCGCCTTGAAAAACGCACCCTCCTCCAGGCCCTCCGCAACCCCGTCCAGGCCATCCTCGATCAGGAACTTTGTCCGGTGCGTCGTGCGGCCGAGCTTCGAATAGCGAACTCCGTCGCTGGGCCCGACCGGTTTCATCTCCGCCGCGACCAGCGACGAGGACGCTGCGTGAGCCGTCAGGACCGCAACCAGTCCTCCAAGAACCAGCCCTGGAAAACCCAACCAACCGCGGTGCAACTCAAGTGTACTCATCTCAAGATCTCATGGTGCCTGGAAGACAGTTCACATAGCCCGCCAATCATAGGCAATTCATCGGCAACGTACATCACACCGCCAACGTGCCCGCGAGCGGCTTCACCGCTAGAATGCCCCGACGGCTTCCGGCCAGCAAGTGAATCAGCCCGAGGAATCCACGATGCGTCTGTTGCTCTTTGTCCTGATGTTCCTGGTGTCGTGTGCAACACACTTGGTCGCCGCACCTCCCGCCCGTCCCAACATCGTCTTCATTTATACAGACGACCAGGCCCCCCGGGCGGTGGCCGCCGCCGGTGACAAGCGGTTCATCACGCCGCACATCGATAGCATCTTCCACCAGGGTGCTCACCTGACCAATGCCTTCGTGACCACGCCGGTCTGCAGCCCCAGCCGGCTGGGGCTGATCTCCAGCCGCTACGGCAGCGAACTGGGAGTGACCGACTGGATCAACCCCCGCGCCGAGCAGTCCCTGGGGTTGGCCGAGAAGACCGCGACCTGGCCGCGGCTGCTGGCCGAGGCGGGTTACCGGACGGCGCTTGTCGGCAAGTGGCACCTGGGCACAATGGACCGCTACCACCCCACCCGCTTCGGCTACCACGAATTCATGGGCATCCGCACCGGCGGATGTCCCCCCAAGGGGGCCCGGCTCGAAATGCTCGACGGCACCGTCAAGCAGGTCGACGGCTACACCTGCGACGTCTTCACCGACCACGCCCTGGACTTCATCCGACGGCAGCACACCAGGCCGCACCCCTTTGCCATCTCGCTGCACTTTCGAGCACCCCACGCCGCGTGGTTGCCGGTGCGGCCCGAGGACTGGGCCCCGTTCAAGGACCTCGACCCCGAAATCCCCAAGACGATCTACGACGACATCGATGTCCCCAAGGTCAAGAAGTGGACCCGCGAATACCTGGCAGCGGTCAAGAGCGTCGACCGCAACGTCGGACGCGTCCTGGCCCTGCTCGATGAACTGAAACTCGCCCGGCAAACCGTCGTCATCTTCACCAGCGATCACGGCTACAACCTCGGAGACCACGGCACGTGGTTCAAGGGCAACGCGCACTGGGTCCGCAAGCCGCTGCCGCCGAAGAAGTGGAAGAACATCCCGCCGCGAAGACGACCCAACATGTGGGACACCAGCCTCAAGGTGCCCTGTGCCATCCGCTGGCCAGGAGTCATCAAGCCGGGCACCAGGATCACTCAGACCATCTCAAACCTCGACTGGTTCCCCACCCTGCTGGCCATGGCCCAGGTCAAGCTGCCCCCGTCGATCACGATTCGTGGTCGAGACTTCACGCCGCTGCTTTCCGGACGCGCGGTGCCCTGGAACAACGATCTCTATGCCGAATACAGCATGCACCACGGTGCGACCACCCACATGCGCGTCTGGAGGACCCCACGCTGGAAGTACATGAAGGACTTCGCCAGCCCGGGCCGAGAAGAACTGTACGACCTGACCAGGGACCCGGGCGAAAACAGGAACCTGGCCGCCAGCACCCGGCCCGAACACGTGAGGATCAAGACCCGGCTCGCTCAGCAAATCCTCAAACGGATGACCCTGCTCAAGGATCCGGCCCGACCGGCAGGCCCGTGACACCACGAGCTCGACTCAACGCGAACCGCGTCGACCCTTCAGCCAGCCGGTCCGCTCGATCCGCTTCAACTCGGCCTCGATGTCGGTCCCCTCGTAGAACGACAGCCAGCCCCGCAACCGCTGAGTCTGGCCGGGTGCACAATCTGGGAACTTCGGGTCCGAATGCATGCAGGGGCAGTCGCGGTTGGCCCAGGGCCTCTGGCACTCCTCCCAGGCCGTGATGATCCACCGATCCCCCGCGTCGTTGCGACAGGCCACGTAAGGCGAACTCAATCGCTTGTTCTCGGTCACACGCTGGTTGAACCCCGTGGCCGCCGCAAGCATCACGCAGTTCTGGACCCGCAGGCCGGTCAGCGTCTGCTGAGATCCGTTGCGGATCCACAACTCCATCCGTACCGAATCGTCCTTCGAGACTACCCGGGCACCAAAGGACACCGCGTTGGGCAGAGTACGCTCGGACTTGAACCCACCCCTCCTGAAACGTTTCCACTCCAGAGGCTCCAGCACCACGTTGTTTCGATCCCAGGTGGTCGGAACGTGAGTGTGAGCCAGGTACAGCAGTTCTCGCTTCTTGCTCATGTCGTCCTTCTCGACCGGGTTCCACCAGATCGCCTCCGGGACGTCCACCACCACGTACCCTCCGTCATCCCAGGGCGCGAAGACGCTGACCTTCGTCTCTCGCTGAGGCCTCATCGCCCCGTCGCGGAACCCGGTCCTCGGATGTCGGCCGCCGGGATAGGGCAGCACGCGGAGCCGGCCCCTGTTCGAAGGAGGCCCGGCGTCGGGGTCGATGTCGAATCGCTCGAGAGCCTCGCGGACCTCCGCGGCCGACCACCCGGTGGCAGCAGACACTTCCGGAACCGCGAACCTGTGATGCTCCACCATGTTCTTTAGCCAGCTCTTCTGTGACTTCTTTCCGCGAGGGGTCCGGAAGTTGTCCCGCGACCGCCTGGCGACCAGCATCCGCTGGCGGTCTTCGATCACCTCCTGGGCACGCCGGGGCTCGAGCTTCGGATCAACGTACCGGGCCGCGTCCTTCAACGAGATCACCGTGTACTGTTCCAGCTTCAGGAACTTCATGAAGGCCTCGAACTGCCGACGGGGAGTGTGGACCCAGGGGTGAGCCCGATCCGGGACCCCGTGAAACTGCAACACTGCGATCCGACCGGGCCGTGCCTGCTCGACCGCTCTTCGAAAGTCGGCCAGCTCCCAGTTGGGACGAGCGTCACCGGCCGAAGGGATCAGCAGAGGGTGATCCAGGCCCGGCTGCCAGGCCACACCACGACCGGCCTTGTAGACGAATTCCGGTGACCCGCCGCGACGGGCAAACAGGATGCCTCGCTTGCGGAGAATCGAGAACGCCTCGGGCAGCGTCGCGTTGCCCGGGTAGGCAAACGAGACCGGCCGGGGGATCCCGTGCCGCTTGCAGTTCCGCTCGATGACCTGCAACTGCTCATCCAGGCCTCCGATCGTCTTGGCCGTCACCGGCTTGTGGTCTCCGGTGTGATTGCCAATCTCGAAACCGTCCCGGGACAGCTGAGCAATCTGCTCCCAGGTCATGTAGTTCTCCTTGTCGTCCTTGAACTCGAAGCCCTCGGTGATGAAAAACGTCGCGCCGAACTTGTAGTCGAGCAGAATCGGCCTCACGACGGTGAAGTGCGACCTGACCGAATCGTCAAACGTCAGCACCACCAGCTTCTCGGGCACCGGCTCCACGCCCCGGGCCGTCCCGCCACGCAACAGGCAGACCATGCCCAGGACCACAACTGACAGCTTGACCGGACTCCTCTTCATCCTCGCCCCTCCCCCGCTTGTTTCGGGTCCGCTTCACTCGGTTTTGCCACGATGCTTGTCGAATCGGAAGGCCGAGACCAGGAACCAGCCGACGACGACAGCCGCCAGCAGGCAGATCCCGTAGACCACCCAGGGATCCGAGCCGGCAAACGTGTACATCGCCTCGGTCGACCTCGAATCGAATTCGGCCCAGGTCTGGACGGGACTGGAGTTCATCTCTGCCGACTCCATCTCTGGATTGTGACTGTTTCCGCCATTCTCAACCGCTCAATCCGGCGGACCCCGCCGGCACGACGCCCTCGATCTGCAGCTCGGCCACGTCGAGACCGGCCAGTTCGACCTCCCGCGAAACGCGCAGCAGCCCGGCCCGGTTGAGTCCCAGGCTGATCAGGTACCCGGGCACGAATCCGACTCCGATCATCACCCCGATGCCGATCAGCTGCCCGGTAAGCGAAGTGACGTTTTCGTGTTGAGGGTATCCGCTGGCCAGCAGGCCCATCGCCAGCATCGACCAGACCCCGGCCCCTCCGTGCACGGCGATCGCGCCCACCGCGTCATCGATGCCGTGCCGTTCGAGCCGGTTGCCGACGAACACGGCGAAGGCTCCCCCGGCGAACCCGACCAGGTAGCCCAGCGCCGGATGATAGACATCCACGCCCGAGGCGATCGAGATCATCCCGGCCAGGCCTCCGCTGATCGTCCAGTAGGGATCGCCCTTCGACACGATGAAGGCCCCCATTACTCCACCGGCGAAGCCCATCGTTACGGTGAAGGCCAGCGAGCCCAACGTCATCGGAGTCCCGTAGATGCTCCGCCACGGCTCGGGATCTGCCCCCACTTCGGCGATCCCGAACACGGCACACGCGGCGTAGAAGGCGTAGAAGCCGGTGAAGATCAGCATCAGCCCCAGCATGGTCATCGGCAGGTTGTGAGGCGGGATCGCCTGGGGCCGACCCTGCTCGTCGTACTTGCCGAGCCGTGGCCCCAGGTTCAACAGCACCCCGAACGTGAAGGCGGCCGCCACCGTGTGCACGCAGCCCCCGGCACCCCAGTCGTGGAAACCGAACTTCGTGTACAGCCACGCCCCATCACTCCAGCCCCACGCCGCGGCCAGGATCCAGACGACCGAGCCCAGGATCATCGCCAGCAGCAGGTAGGCACCCAGCCTGATCCGCTCGATCACCGCTCCCGACATGATCGAGGCGGTGGTGAAACTGAACAGCAGAAACGCAAACCAGAACACCCCGGTGATGTTGTCGCCCAGGTTCGGGCCCATCGACTCGCTCCAGGGCAACGCCGCGGAAGCCGCCTCGGTGCCGGCCGGCACCAACCCGCCCTGGAAGGCGTAGTAGATCCACCAGCCAAACAGGAAGAACGTGGGAGTGATCACCGCACAGGTGAGCAGGTTCTTCATCATCGTCATCAACACGTTCTTCTGACGCGCCACGCCCGCCTCGTAGATCATGAACCCGGCGTGGATCAACCACATCAAGACCCCGGTCCAGAAATAAAACGTCTCGATCGTCTTCTCGGCAAACAGCCGCGCGTCGCCTTCCACGTCTCCGCTCCCACTCAACCTGTAGCCACGCTCGGGGTCAGAACCTCAACAGAGGGGCACCGAGCCTACCATCGACACCGCCACGCTCACCAGCACCACGACACTTGCCATCTTGTTCATGCGTCGGGTGTCCGATAACATCAGAAGCGGCTGATGCATCGCCCCGCCAGGAATCTCAACCACGTGATCCCCATTCCCACACACCCCAGGCTCTCTCGACGCACCGCCCTCTCGGCCGGGTCGGTCGGGCTGCTGGGACTGGGGATGAATCATGTCGAGGAATTGCGAGTCCAGGCTGACGTGAAGGCTGCTGGGTCGGGGCTTCAGCCGGTCCGAGCCAGGTCGGTGATCTTCGTGTTTCTTTCCGGCGGTCTGACTCAGCACGAGAGTTTCGATCCCAAGCCCAAGGCGCCCCAGGGGATCCGCGGCGACTTCAACCCGATCTCGACCTCGACGCCCGGCTTCCAGATCTGCGAGCACCTGCCGCTGCTGGCGGCCCGCAGCCACAAGTGGTCGGTGCTCCGCTCACTGACCTCCCCCTACAACGGCCACTCGTCGGGCCACATGGCCTTCCAGTCGGGTCGCACTCCGCTGCCGCCGACCTTCAACGGCAGCAAGCCGATGCCCGAGGACTGGCCATCGATCGCCTCGATCGTCGGAGCCGTCACCCAGCCGCGAAACAACAACCTGCCTCCGGCCGCGGTACTGCCCGAGCGGCTGGTGCACCGCTCCACGCGAGTGATCCCCGGCCAGTTCGCCGGCCAGATGGGACATCGTCACGACCCGTGGTTCATCGAGGCCTCGCCCTTCAACGCCGGCTCCTACGGCGCCTACCCCGACTACGAGTTCCATTTCACCCGCGGCCGCGAACGCAACAAGAACCTCGCCTTCCAGGCCCCCAATCTCAGCCTGCCCGAGGGCATCACCCAGGGCCGGCTGGGCAACCGCCGCCAACTGCTCGATGTGCTCGAATCGCAACGCCGATACCTCGACCGGTTCGCCGTGACCGAGAACTTCAGTCGATCGCGACAGGGAGCGATCAACCTGCTGACCGACAAGTCGGTGCAGGAAGCCTTCGATGTCACCCGCGCTCCCGAAAAGGTCCAGCAGCGATACGGCAAGAACGCGTTCGGCTGGTCGATGCTGATGGCCCGCCGGCTGGTCGCTGCCGGAGTGAACCTGGTGCAGGTCAACCTGGGCAACAACGAGACCTGGGACACTCACGACAACGCCTTCCCACTGCTGAAGGACTGCCTGCTGCCGCCGACGGATCGGGCACTGGCCGGGCTGATCGACGACCTCGAGGAAAGTGGGGAACTGGACGAGACCCTGATCGTGATGCTCGGCGAGATGGGCCGCACGCCCAAGATCAACACCAAGCTGCCCGGGCGAGATCACTGGGGCGCGGTGCAGAGTGCGTTCTTTGCCGGAGGCGGCATCAAGGGCGGACGCGCCGTGGGCAGCTCCGACGAACTGGCCGCCTACCCCGCCTCCAACGCACAGCGACCCGAAAATGTCGCCGCCACCATCTACCACTCGCTCGGCTTGCCCGACACCACCGCGTGGACCGACGAGCTGAATCGGCCGCACCACATCTACCACGGCGAACCGATCTACGACCTGCTGTAGCTACGATCTGCTGTAGATGGCTCGCACGATCGGTCGCAGAGCCAGCCCCGCCCCCAGCACGCCCAGGCCACTCAGCCAGACGTCGGGGTCGACCCAGAAGGCCAGGAAGCCACAGGCCATCAGGCCCACGACCGAGATCCATGCCGGGTACAGGCGTTCCTCTTTCGAGAGCCGTAGCGCCGCGAGATTGGTCAGGGCGTAGTAGACCAGCACGGTAAACGCGCTGAAGGACCACGTGGTGTGCACGTCGCCCAGCGTGGTCATCGCGGCGATCAGCAGCCCCACCACCACCACCGCCGCCGTGGGCGATTCTCCTCGCGAGTCCAGCTTCGCCAATATCGGCGGCAGGTCGCCGCGACGACCCATCGCCAGGGCGACTCTCGAGAGACCCAGTACCAGGTTCAGCAGCACGCCCAGCATCGCCAGCACCGCACCCACCGCGACCAGCCGGGACAGGCCGGGGCCACCCAACTGGCCGGCAGCCCGCTCCAACGGAGCCGGGGCCCCCGAGCCACCGAACTCAAACACATCCACCCCCGCCGCGGATACACCTACCGCAGCCACCGCAGCCACCGCGACATAGAGCACCATCGAGACGACCAGCGTGGAGATCATCGCGGTGGGAATATTGCGTCGGGGCTCCTTGATCTCCTCGCCCATCGTTGCGATCCGGCCGTAACCGGTGAAGGCGACGAACATCAACGCACACGCCTCGGCAAACGACGCCGCGGTCGAGGTCCCCTCGGCGGGAAGCCAGAATGGGGTCGAGAACTTCTCGAGAGAAGAAACCGCGGGGGCGATCCCGCTGACGACGAAGATCACCAGGATCACCACGGTCGAGGCCACCAGGATCGTGTTGACCCGGTTGGATCGACGCAGGCCCAGCAACACCATGAGCGTGACCGCCACGACCACGCCCACGGCGAGCAGTGGGTCCCAGTCGGCATCGGTCGCCACGCCCAGCCGCCTTGCGTAGGCGATCACGCCCAACGCCGCGGTGGCCGCCGAAGCACTCTTGGCACACAGAAACATCCAGCCGGCCACGAAACCGACCCACGGCACCAGCCAACGGTGTCCGTACTCGTAGGTGCCTCCGCTGGTAGGGTGATTGGCCGCCAGTTGAGCACTGCTGAGCGCATTGCAGGTGGCGACAAGGGCCGCCACGACGATCGCGGCAATCACCGCCGGACCGATCACGCCCACGGCGATCCCGATGCTGACAAACACGCCCGTGCCGACGATCGAACCCAGCCCGAGCACGATCGCTCCGCCGACACCCACCTGACGCTTCAGCCGCGATGGGCCCCCTCCGCTGCCCACCTCGTCACTCACCTCGTCACTCACCTCGTCACTCACCTCGTCCCCTCGTCCGACTCCACGGCCACCCTCACACAGCGAACGTGCAACCGACGCAGCAAGAATTCCAGTTCCGCCGCCATCACGGCACACTCGCTGCTGAATCCCGCCACCCTCTGCAGCCGCTCATGCAGGCAGTCGATCGCCGTCTCGACTCTCCAGCGATTGTCCTCTTCGACCGCATGGCACAGAGTGTCGAAGAAACGGCCCAGCGACTCGCCAATCGCCTTGCCACGACGCTCGACTTCGAACACGTGATCCAAGCAGGTCAAGCGGATGCCGATGTCGGCGATCAGGAACGCCGTCGCCAGGGACCTCGAGAGGCTGAGCATCGTCTCGCTCGCATCGCCGGGCCCGCCGGTCAGTGTGTCCGCGGCCCCCAGCTGCCCCTGGTGCTCCTCGTCCTCATCAAACACCCAGCCGCTCTCAGCACCCCCGGGATCAAACGACTCAAACTCGGTCTCCACCACCCCCTGCCACTGGTTCCGTTCTCCCTCAACCCAGGCATCTCGTCTCGCGTCCATTCTGCGGCTCCCCGTTCCGAAGCGACGTCCGTCCCGTCATGGGATCGCACTCGGTGTTTTCGGTCTCGTGCTGCGGTCTGCGGACGACAGACCGTGGCCCGACTCGTCCCTCCTTTCCCTCCTGATACGTTCAGCCACCGTGTCTGCGACCATTGAACCCGCTGCCGGGGGACCACTGTCAATGCGTGTCCCGCCGGTTTTTCAGTTTTTCTCCGACCTCCCTGAATCTCCTGACCGCCCCGACTTCGACTTGCCCTTCAGCACGCCATCGATCATGCGGTAGGCCTCCTCGCGGATCTCGTCCGGGAAGTTGTGATTGGTGTCGGGGTGCCGGACCACCAATCGGCCCTCGCCCCCGAGCAGCTTGTAGATCGGCAGTGCGGCCTTCGCACAGCGGTCGACGCTGCGGGCACGGAAGTTGCCATCCCGCAGCGGCGCGTTGACGAAAAACGGGCGAGGAGCCAGGGCGCCGACCAGTTCCTGGAAATCGTAGGGGATCTCACCCAGCCGGCCGCGGTAGTTCGACAGCCGCGGCATGTAACGGATCTGGCACCAGCCGGACCCGAAGAACCAGACCCGCTCGGCACCGTCGTAGTAGTCCGGGTAGGCATCGAATCCGCAGCTGCTGGCCACCACGGTGATCCGCGTGTCAAGAACCGCCGTATAGATGGCGTTGTGACCTCCCAGCGAGTGGCCAATCGCGGCAAAACCGCGCGAGCTGTCGACGTACTTGAGCGAGGCCAGCAGGTCCAGGCCCCGCGAATTGTCCCAGATCGCCTTCATCGTTCCGCTGACATACCCCTGCCCGCCCAGGTTGGGCCAGTAGTTGGCCAGGTGCGGATAGGCCGGCGACAACGTCACATACCCTCTTTCGGCCAGCTCCTTGCCGTAGGCACGACCGGCTCGACCGCCCAGGCCCATCACCACCTTGTGACCCACGCTGTTGTCGGTCGGATGCAGGCACAGCACTGCCGCCGCCTTCCGCTTGCCCGCCAAGACATCCTTGGGAATGCAGAGGTAGGCCGGAGTCAGCATGTCGGGATCGACCCGGTACCCGATCAGGCGACGCCGGAAACTGCCCGCGTCCACGTCCTCCAGCACCTTCACCTCGACCGGACCCCGACGCTTGTCGCCGGGAAAGCGGCCCATCACCGCCTGCATCCCCTTGACGATCTCGGCCCGACGCCTGGCCCAGTCACCAGCCGTCTTGACCGGCTGAACCGCCCCACCCTCACCGTGAAACTGCATCAGGTTGTCGGTGCTCAACCGCTTGCCGTCGGCGGACTCGGCCACCGAAACCCAAGCACACCCCACCACCACCATCGCCAGCACACCAGTCACCCTGCCCATCATCGCTTCTGCCTCGTCCGCGGTTGTCCAAGTTGTCCACCCTCAGAAAACCAGCAACCGCCGTGGTTTGCAAACAAGCAACCACCATCCTCTCGTTGTTGAGGCCTGCCGAGGTGTCATAGAATCAGAGCTCTCCGGTCCCGCTCGCTAACTCACATCCGCAAGGACGGCACGGCTACCCTGATGCCACGTCGCACTCAACACCCCTGCCTGGCCCTCGTCCCGGACCTTGTCCTGGACCTTGTCCTGGCTCTTGTCCTGGCCCCGCTGATCGTGGGGGTCGGCGGTTGCGACGATCAGCAGCAGCAGACCCCGGTCCAGGTCCCCGGGAAACTCTACAAGGCAGACGACGGGCGGCTCGAAGGAGTGACACTCAGAGAGCGGCAGGTGACTCGAGACGACCTGCAGGCGATCGTGCAGGGTGGAAGCAGGGACCTGAAGTCGCTGAACCTGATCCGTTGCCGCATTTCCAGAGGATCACTCGCGGTGCTCAGCGGACTCGAACAACTCGATCACCTCGACCTCCGAGCCTCCTCGATCACCGACTCCGATCTCGAGGACATCGGCCGGCTCAAGACGCTCACCGTCCTGGACCTCTACGACACGCGGATCACCGACGCCGGTGTCGAACACCTCAAGGGACTCACCAACCTCAAGTCACTCGGCCTCTACAAGACCGACATCACCGGCGACGCCCTGGCCCACGTCTCCGACATGAAACAGCTCGACCTGATCACCGTCACCGAGACCCGGCTCGATGACGACAGCCTGAAACACCTCGAGGGCCTGCCGCAGATCCGCTACCTCGACATCGCCCAGACCCCGATCATCGGACATGGCCTGGAACACGTCACCGGCATGAAAGATCTCATCGACCTGAACCTGACCTACTGCCGCAACTTCAACGACACCGGACTGGCCCACGTCTCGGCCTTCCCCAAGCTCGAAGAACTCGTCCTGTTCCGCACATCGATCACCGACGCCGGACTGGCCCACATCGCCGGACTCCGCAACCTGACCTGGCTCGTGCTGCGGTGCACCCGCACCAGCGACGAGGGCCTGGTGCACCTGGCCGGGATGCAGAAGCTCGAGGTGCTGCTGGTCGAGTTGACCCGGATCACCGACGACGGGCTGCCGCACATCGGGAAACTCAAGTCACTGAAGAACCTGGGACTCAACCACAACGCGATCACCGACCGCGGCCTGCCCCAACTGGCGTCGCTGGAACACCTCGAAGAACTCTGGCTCGAAAACACCCTGATCACCGACGCGGGCATCCCCGATCTCGAGAAACTCAAGTCGCTCGAGCGACTGGCGATCGATCGCACGCTCATCAGCGACGCCGGCCTCGAGCGGCTCCGCAAGGCGTTGCCCCATTGCGAGATCACTCGAGACCGGGGGCTGTTGACCGAGGCTCATGTCGAGGCCGGTGGCAAGCTGTTCCCGGCACTGTCGGCCATCAACGCCAGGACAACACCACCCGGAGGCCGCCGGCCCAGTCGGCTCGACTTCAGCGATCTCGCCATCACAGACCGCTGCCTCGAACTGCTCGCCACCGACAAGAAAGCGTTCAGCGGCCTCAAGGAACTCAACCTCTACCGCACCTACGTTTCCGATCGAGGACTCGAGACCGTCGTCGGCTTCAGCGGGCTCCGTCAACTCGATCTCACCAACACCCAGGTCACAGAACGAGGCGTCGCACGCCTCGCGGCACTCAAGGACCTGACCGATCTCTCGCTGTGGGACACCCCGATCAACGACGACGCGCTGCCCCACCTCGCCGGACTCAAACACCTCGAACGACTCAACCTGATGGTGACACCGATCACCGACCGGGGAGTCCGCACGCTGGCCACGTTTCCCGCTCTGAAGCAGCTTCACCTCGGAGCCACACTGGTGACCGACAACGGGCTGGCATCACTGGCCACGCTCAACAACCTCGAACTGCTTGACTTGCGGCGAACCGCAATCACCGACGCCGGTCTGAAGTCACTCGAGGGACTCAAGACGCTCAGAGTTCTGCGGCTGGCCGACACCTCGACCACCGTCGTCGGACGCCTGAGACTCGGCAACCTGCTGCCTCGATGCCGGATCATCGACTCCCGTGCACCCCGTGCACCCCGGACCCCCCGGCCCGCTACTCAGCGCCCCGGATATCCGACGCTTCCGCCGAATCGCCCCTGACGACCGCCCAGAAGGTGCGGTCCTGGTCCGATTCGGGCACCAGTTGCAGGTTGGGAATGCAGCTGAACACGAGCGAGAAGACGACGGAGCTGACAAAGCCGACGACGAAGACCCACATCGAGAACCAGTCGGAAAAGGTCTCCGAGAAGGTGAACCACAGCGTGACGACGGCTCCGGAACACGTACCCAACAGCACGCCGGTCGCGGTGGCCCGTCTCAGAAACAGGCCGAGCACGAAGACGGCCAACAGTGGTGCGGCAAAGGCCCCGACCGTCTTCTTGGCCACCGCGAACACGTCGCCCAGTTCGCCGACGAAACACGCCAGCGTGATCGCCAGTGCGCCGATGACCACCACCATCACCCGAGCCACCAGCATCTCACCCGCCTCGGTCTTCGGTCGCCACTCCGGAGCCAGCCGGTCGCGAAAGTCGATCAGCAGGGCTGTGGTGATCGAGTGGATCCCCGAATCGACACTCGACATCGTCGCCGCCATCAAGGCGGCCACCAGCAGGCCCACCACCCCGGCCGGGAACTTCAGGCGGACAAACCGCGGCAGGGCCTGGTCATTGAGTCCCAGCTCGACGACATCGGCGTGCAGTTCCCGCGGGTGCGTGGCATAGTACTCGGCGATTGAGGCGTCACTGCTGCCGGCTCCCGCCTCGGCCAACCGCGCCCGCACCACCGCGACCTTGCCGTTCTCAGCATTGCTGAACTCGTCGATGGCCACGTCCGAGAGCATGTCGGGGTTGTGATGGAAGTAGCTGAACAGGCCCATGCCGATCATCAACAGGCCCGGCATCACGATCAGCATCGCCAGTTGCGACAGGATGAATCCGCTCTGTGAGGTCCGGACGTCCTTGGCCGCGATGTACCGCTGCACGGCGACCTGGTCGGCACCGAACGCCGAGAGCCCCTCGAGGAAACTGCCGATCAGGATCGCAAAGGTGCCGAAGCGGATCGTGGGGTCGAGCCGAAAATCAAACACCAGCCGATCACGGCCGCTGAAGTAGGTGTCGAAGATCTGCGACGCACCGCCCTCGGTCCCCGAGACCAGCAGCGCGGCGGCGAACAGGATCGTGCCGAAGAAGACGAAGAACTGGATCACGTCGGTCCACATCACCGCCCTCAGGCCGCCGAACATCGTGTAGATGATCGCCACCACGCCCAGGCCGACGATGACCAGGTACTGGTCCAGGCCCGAGATGCCCGAGATGGCGACCGAGGCGGCATAGGTCGCCGCGGCCATCCAGGCGATCCGTAACACCACGAACAGGCTGCTGGCCAGGCAACGGACCGAGACGTGGAATCGCTGCTCGAGATACTCGTACGCGGTGGCACAGTTGAGTTTCGAATAGACCGGGATGAAGACCCAGATCACCAGCGGCGTCGTCGCCAGGAAGGCCGCTGCGGCCAACATGATCCTCAGGCTGTCGCCGTAGGCCGTCGACGGGTACATCACGAAACTGTTGGCCGAGAACAGCGTCGCCATCACGCTCAGGCCCACCGTGATCCGGCCCATCGATCGCCCGGCCGTCAGGAACTCGTCCCGGTTCGACTGCCCCCTGAGTGCCAGGCCCAGGCCCAGCGACACCACCAGGTAGACGCCGATGACCAGCAGGTCCAGCCCACGCAACGACCCGCCCAGGGCAGCCAGTCCCTCAGACAACATTCGGTGTCCCGCAGTCGATCAGCATCTGTCGAGTCTTCTCGCGGAACTCGTCGCGGACGTCTCGGGTCGGAGGCCGACAGCGACTCGAAGCCAACCCGACCAGCTCCATGCACAGCTTGTCGATGTACCCGTCGCCGCTGGTGTAGTTTTCCATCTCGGCCCACAGCCGATAGTACGGCTCGGCCACGTCCAGCAGCTGACGCTGCACCTGCGAGTACTCACCCGCCTCGAGCATCCCCCACATCTTCACTCCCCATTCGGGCCAGTGGTTGCAGATGTGAAGCTCGATCGACCGCGCACCCAGCATGTGGCTGGTAACAAACCTCAGCTGGTTGTCAATCACCGCCACGCGGTCGCTGAATTCGTCGACAACTCGCTCGAAACCAAAGAACACGTCGCCCGGACTGCTCCACTTCAGCCCCACCATGTTGGGCAGCTCGATCAGCCGCTGGATCATGCCGTGCGAGACTCCCATCGACGTCCAGTAGGTGTTGTAGATGATCAGGCCCACCTCCGGAGCCGCCGCCGAGGCCGCCTTGATGTACTCGAAGAAATCGTCCTCGGTGTGAGAAAAATAAAAGGGTGGCGAGACCTGGATGTAGTCGGCCCCGAGTCTCTGGGCCGCGGCAGCCAGCTCGATCAACTCGGCCGTGCTCGTGGTCTGGGCCCCCATCGCCACCGGGATCCGACCGCCGGAGGCCTCGATCACCGTCCCGGCCACATCGATCCGCTCGGCAATCGACATCGTCGAAAAGTCGCCGGCGCCGCCGCCCGAGAGAAGCAAGCCGGTCCCCTCGCACAATCCTCCCGCGATCAGGAACTCGACGTGCTCGGCGATGCCCGGCAGGTTGACCGCCAGGGTGTCGTCGCAAAACAGTGTGGGAATCGTGACATAACAGCCCTGGAGCCGTTGCCTGAGTTGCTGTTGGTCCATCGAGGTGTCCGGTGGCGATTCGGGGCGATTGGTGCGGAAACCGGCATGATACCAGTTCGGCTTTGCTGTTGCCCTGTGGCGGGATTTCCAAGGATTCCGGCGGTCGACAGACTGGCCACGCAGAGTCACAAATCTCTGCTTTGCGCCGACGTGATAGAATCACTGGCCGAATACCGATACTATT
>CAUZJR010000004.1:0-41027 GCA_963580005.1 Planctomycetota bacterium | reverse complement strand
GCTGGCGACGATTTATCACAGCGTGGGGATCAACCCTCGCACGATCGTCCACAACCATCTCGATCAGCCCCGCGACTTGGTCAAGGCCGAAGCATTGACCGGGATCCTGGGCTAAGCCAATCCGCATGGGGGTCAGGCCCCGCTTGTGGCGGGCTTGGTAGCCCACCACAGGCGGCGTCTGACCCCGGGTTATAGCACCTTGCCTGGGTTGAGGATCTGGAGCGGGTCGAGGGCTTGCTTGATCGCTCGCATCACGTCGACCCCGGCTCCGTGTTCGCGCTCGAGCAAGTGTCGTTTGCCCAGGCCGATGCCATGCTCGCCTGTCGTGGTGCCGCCCAGGTCCAGGGCATGCTCGGCGATCCGGTCGCTGATCCGTTGCACCTCGGCCAGCTCGTCGGCGTCTGCGGGTCGGATCGGGAACACGACGTGGAAGTTCCCATCGCCGACGTGTCCGAAGATGGGTGAGGGGACACTGCAGCCTTCGAGTTCCTTTCGGGTCCGGGCGATCGCTTCGGCCAGGGCGGTGACCGGCACGCAGACATCGGTCACGTACCCGGTGCTGCCCTCGCGGAGTCCCAGCGTGGCGTAGTAGCCATCGTGCCGGGCCTGCCACAGCCGCCGGCGTTGTGCCTCGTCGGTCGCCCAGCGGAAGTCCGACCCACCATGCACGGCGGTGATCCGTTCGACGTGCTCGGACTGCTCGATGACCGCGTTGTCCGAGCCATGGAATTCGAAGAACACTGTGGGCTGCACGCGGTTGTCGAGACCCGAGTAGCGATTGACCGCTTCGATCTGCACCTCGTCGAGCAGTTCCATCCTGGCCAGCGGGATCCCGTCGACCAGGCAATCGATCACCGCCTCGACGGCGGCCTCGATCGACTCGAACCCACACACTGCCGACGCGATGGCCTGGGGCAGCGGGGCGAGCCTGAGCGTGACCTGTGTGATCACACCGAGGGTTCCTTCGGAGCCGACCAGCAGCGCGGTCAGGTCGTAACCGGCGACCGACTTGCGGGCCCGTCCGGCGGTCTGCACGACGGACCCATCGGCCATCACGGCTTCGACACCGAGCACACGGTCGCGCATCGTGCCGTAGCGGACGGCGTTGGTGCCCGAGGCTGAGGTGGCGGCCATACCGCCGAGGCTGGCGTCGGCGCCGGGGTCGACCGGGAAGAAGACTCGCGACTCGACTTCCTCGAGGTGTCGATTGAGTTGTTCTCGCGTGACGCCGGCCTGGACGGTGGCGTCCATATCGCGAGGGTGAACGGCGAGGATCTGGTCCATGCGGCTTGTGTCCAGGCACAGGCCTCCGGTGACCGCCACCACGCCACCTTCGACAGCGGTGCCGGTCCCGTAGGGGATCAGCGGCACGCGGTGTCCTCGGCAGGCATCGACTGCCGCAACCACCTCGAGCGTGGTCACCGGCCAGCAGACCGCCTGGGGCGGTCGAGGTCCGTGGTGCGACACGTCGGCAGCGTGGTCGTCGCAATCGGCCGTGGCCGTCGAGAGTCGCTCGCCAAAGATCGGCTCCAGGTCCTCGAGCAGCGCAGCGAAGCCGGGTGCCTGGGGTGTGTCGGTCACGATCGAGGAGTCTCCGGGGGGCATGCTTGTCGGTCCCATTCTTGCCGATCCCCGCGGCCACGTCATCTCAGGGGGCGGAGGTCGGGGTGTGAGAGTCACACCTCGAACCGATGGCTTGGCCAATCCCTACAACCGGACCTCGATGGGGAACTCTAGGGGTTCTATGGTCCTTGAGGGTTGGTGGCATCTTGCGTTTGGTACCGGCTGCAGCGGATGATGAATGTACTCGGATTGACCGCCACAGGCCGCTCGCGCCGCGGCAGTGACCCCTCAAGGAGTGAACTGCTCATGACCGACCGCATCATCTCTTTGCTGACACTTCTCGCCCTGTGCGTGTCCCTGCCGGACTCGGCCATCGCTGACGATGACAAGCCGGTTGCGGCGGCTGCGGCTGCGGTTGATACGAAGCCCTACGATCCGGCGGTGAGGCGGTTGCTCACCTGTGCCCGGCCACGACGGCATTGTGCCCGACCGGGGAGTCCGTCGACGGCGTACATGCTGCAGCCTGTGACCTACATGAAGACGGTGGTCGAGACGGTCTACGAGCCGACGCAGGTCAAGGTGCCGCGGACTGTCTACGAGACGGTCTACGAGGACCAGCAGGTGACTCTGTACCGCACGGTCTGCGAGACCGTGATGCGGGATCAGCAGTACGAGGTCTGCCGTACGGTGTCGGAGACGACCGAGCGTGAGATCACCGAGACGTTTCGTCGGCCGGTCTGGGAGACGATCGAGAAGGAGTGCCAGTACCAGGAGCGGCGATTGGTCCGCGAGACAACTCAGCGGGAGGTTCGTCGCAAGGTCTACAAGCCGGTGACCCGGCAGGAGACTCGCACGGTGAGCGTCCGCAAGGTGGTGCCTGTGACCGAAACACGGACGGTGACCGAGGACCAGGGCCGCTTTGTGCCGCGATCGTTGTATCGCCGAGGCCCGATGCTGCCGAGCCTGGGTCCCAAGCCGTGTGGTCAGTTGGGCCTGAGATGGACTCGTGCGGGGTTCTGCTCGACTCGACTCGAGTGGTGTCCCAACCCGGTCAGTCGCGAGGTGATCTGCACGCGGTACGTGACCCGGGTCGAGACCGAGGAGGTGCCGGTGACGGTGCAGCGGATCGAGGTTTCCGAGGAGGTCAAGACGGTGCCGGTGGAGACCTGTCGCTGGGTGGTCGAGACCAAGACGCGGAAGGTCCCGGTCCGTCGACTGCGTTACGAGACCAAGACGGTAACTCGCAAGGTGCCGGTGACGACCTACAAGCAGGTGACCGAGACCCTGACGCGTCAGGTGCCGGTACAGGTCACAAAGCGGGTACCCTACACGGTGACCCGGCGGGTGGCTCGGCGGGTGGCTCGGGAGATCGAGGTCACCTGCACGAAGATGATGCCGCGATATATCGAGCGTCAGGTGCCCTGCACGACTCAGGAGCTGGTGCCGGTACTGGTCGAGTAGCCTGTCCCCTGCGGGCCCGTCCGCGTTGACACTCTTTCCGGCTTTCCCCTATCATCCCGCCTCAACCGGGGACCGGCTAGCACGAGTGCAAACCTGAGGAACGGCATCGATGGCAGAGAACATCCTTGAGGTCACCAACGAAAACTTCGAGACCGAGGTCCTGGGCAACTCGGATCCGGTCCTGCTCGATTTCTGGGCACCCTGGTGTGGTCCCTGCCGCATGCTGACTCCGGTGGTCGAGGAGTTGGCGAGCGATTACGAGGGTCGGGCGACGGTGGCCAAGCTGAATGTGGACGAGGCGAGTGACGTGGCCCAGAAGTACAACGTCGGCAGCATCCCGACGGTGCTGGTATTCAAAGGGGGCGAGGTCGTCTGGAGTTACACCGGCGTGGCGGAGAAGGCCAAGTTTGCCGAGGTGCTCGACGAGCATCTTGGCTAGGCGGACGTGCCACTGACGGCGACCTGGGAAAGGACTCCCACGATGAGCGATTCGGCCTCAGTGCCCGGACCCGATCCCCCGACCACTCGTGCCGACGGCGCTCATGCTCCCGGTCCGCAGGGACCCTCGCCGATCGCCGGCTGGCCGGGCAGCGATCAGCCGGCCGCGGCAGCCGAGCGGACCGAGCCGGTTGAGGCGTTGTCGTCGGACGGGTCGGTCAGCGAGCCGCGAACCAGCCAGAAGCTGCTCGAGCGGGCCAGCGAGATTGCCGGTCACCTGAAGACGCAGGTCAGCGAGCTGGACCGTCGCGAAAACAACCTCAACTCGCAGCTCTCGCAACTCGACCAGGAACGTCGCAGCGGTCGGCTGGCCGTGCGTCAGCAGCAGGAGTCGTTGGCGGCCCAGGCCGAGGAACTTGCCCAGGAGCAGCAGCAAGTCGAGCAGCGGTCTTCTGAGTTGTCCCAGCGTGAGCAGCGGGTCGAGTCGGAACGGGCCGAGCTGGCTACTCGACGCGAGTCCCTGTCCGATGAGGTCGGCCAGGAGCTTGATGCCCAGCGAGAAACGCTCGCGGCAACCGCTGCGAAACTCGAAGCGCGCTCAGCCGAGCTGGAATCCGAACACGCGGCCCGACTCGAACAGCTCGAGCTGGAATTCACCCGTCGGGGCGAGGAGCTGCGGCAGGAGCTGACTCAGCGGGTGATCGGTGACGAGCTGCGAGCCGAGCGGAAGCAGCTCGACCGGGACCAGGACGAATGGAAGCGTCAGCGGGAGAGCCAGGAGCAGGGATTGAAGCAGGTGCAGGCCGAGCACCAGCGGTCCCAGCGGACTTTCGAGTCGGAGCTGTCCGAGCGGGAAGCGAGCCAGACTCGGGAACTGGCACAGGTGCGTCAGAAGCAGGACCGGGACCTTGCGGACGCGACTGCGGCATTCGTTGCCGAACAGGAAACGGCTCGATCCGAGATGCAGCAGGAACGGGCGTTGATGGAGAACCGTCACCTGTTCCAGCAAGAGCATCTCGCCAAGTCCCGCAATTCGCTCGAGACCGATCAGAGGGTGTTTCGGCAGGAGGTCCAGGCTCAGCGGGCCGACCTGGCTCATCGGATCGAGATGCTCGACGGGCTGCGCCACCAGTTGGCTCACGGTCGCGGCCTGCTCGAGGAGCGTGAATCACTACTCGAGCAGGGCCTCGAGAGCCTGCAGCAGAAGACCCGCGCCGCCGAAGGATCTCTTTTGCAGCACCAGCAACGCCTGGCGACGGCACGTGAGAACTGGCAAGAGAAGCGTGAGCAGCAGCGTGAGGAGGTATCGGGACTGCGTGAGCACCTGAGGTCCGAGTCGCGGGCGTTGGAGTCGCGGAAGCAGCGAATCGAGGCATTGCGGGAGGAGCTGGAGGGGAGTCATCGCGAGAGTCTGGAGTTGCGGTTGGCGGTTGAGGAGTCGCTGTCTTCCTACCGCGAGGAGCAGGGGGTTGAGGCCGAGGCGACGGCGCGGCTGGAGGCGGCTCGCGAGGCGGTGGCCGACCAGTACCGCCAGATGCGGGAGACCCTGATGACTCAGCGAGCCGATCTCGAGGACGCACAGAAACAACTCGCCGCCCAGGTCGCTCAGCAGCAGAAGGTCTATTCCGAGCATGGCGAGCGGCTGGTTGAGCGTGAGCGGGCGATTGGCGAGACCGAGCAGGAGTTGAGGCGAAAGATCTCAGAGATCCCCGATGGCGAGTCGAGGTGGGAGCAGATGCAGACCCGCTGGGCCGCCGAGAAGCAGCAGGCCGAGCGGATCATCCGAGACCTGCTCAAGCAGTTGGGCGAGAGTCCGGCGGCCTAGCCCGCCTGTGGTGAGGGACGAGGCTCTGTGGCGCGTGAGCCAGTCCCCTGCGTTGCCGATGGCCACCCGTGGCGGGTAGAACCGTAGTGCTCGCCGCTCAAGGCGGTGGCGCTTCGGATTTTTCATCCGTGTTTTCACGAGCTTTTGACCCATGACCGATGTGCGCGATTTTGGAGCGGTTGGCGACGGCAAGACCGACGACACCGAGGCGATTCAACACGCGATCGACGAGGGAGTCGGGCGTGTCGAGTTTCCCAGGGGCGACTACCTGATCACCAGGACCCTGCTGGTCGACTTGGCCAAGGTCGGTCGTACGGGGATCGACGGTGCTGGTGGCACGGCGAAGCTGCTGATGGCCGGTGCCGGTCCGGCGATCTTTCTGAAGGCCACTCATGCCAGGACCGCCGATCCGGCTGGCTTCCGCCCCGAAGAGTGGCAGAACGAGCGGATGCCGATCGTGCGGGACATCGAGATCGAGGGACGTCACGCCAAGGCCAACGGGATCCGGATCGTGGGAGTCATGCAGCCGACCCTCTCGGGTGTGCTGATCCGCGAGGTGCATACCGCGGTGCACATCACCAGTCGGGCTCGCAACCTGATCATCGACGGCTGCCACTTCTTTCACAACACCGGCGTCGGCGTGCATCTGGACCAGGTCAACCTGCACCAGTCGATCATCGCCGACAGCCACATCAGTTACTGCCGGCTGGGTGGGATCCGGATCGAGAACAGCGAGATCCGCAACCTGCAGATCACCGGCAACGACATCGAGTACAACAACAACGCCTCACACGATGTCGAAGGGGCCGACGACGAGGCGACCGCCGAGATCCACATCGACGTCGGATCCGGCAGTGTCCGCGAGGGCACGATTGCCAGCAACACGATCCAGGCCACCGCCAGTGGCAACGGGGCCAACATCCGCATGGTCGGTAGCGGGGGTGAGGACCGCGGGCGGACCAGCCACAAGGCGGGGATGTGGACGATCAGCGGCAACCTGATCGGCAGCCAGAGGACCAACGTGCACCTGAAGAGTGTGCGGGGCGTGGTGATCAGCGGGAACCACATCTACAGCGGCCACCACCGCAACCTGCTGGTCGAGTCGTCCCGGAACATCGTCATCGGGCCCAACTGCTTCGGGCACAACCCCGACTACCGCAAGCAGGAACTGGCCACCGGGATCCGGCTGGTCGATTCAGAGAACTGCAACCTGACGGGTGTGCTGATCGAGGACGCCGCGGCGGGGAAGCACACAGTAGGTGGTGCCGTGCCGATTCGCCGCGAGGCGTTGGTGGAACTTGTCCGCTGCAACCGGGTCAACATCTCGGGGGTCCAGATCCTCGATGGCACCCCCAACGGGATGCTGCTGGAGGACTGCCAGGACACGGTGATCACCGGATGTACGGTGACCGACAACCGTGAGCCGAAGCTGATGGAGCACGCGATCGTCTGGACGGGCAACGGCCGGGGCAGCCTGCTGGCCGGGTCGCGGATCGGACGGGGGACCCGGGGCGATCTGAAGCTGCCGGCGGAGGTGAGGGTCGAGGGGATCGTGCGGGACGGGGAGGCAGAGTGAGCGGGACCGAGGGACCAGCAGCGGTGACAGGAGCGGTCACAGGATCGGCGACCGGCGGTTCGGCGGTGGTCACGACGCTGGCGGCTCACGGAGTCGAGGCCGTTTTCGGGATCCCCGGCACGCACAACCTGGCGGTGTACGAGAGCCTGGCGTCTCATCCCGAGATGACTCACATCCTGGCCCGTCACGAGCAGGGGTCGGGGTTCATGGCCGACGGCTACGCCCGGGCGAGTGGTCGGTTTGGAGTGTGCCTGAGCACCACCGGCCCGGCGGCACTCAACGTGCTGACCCCGCTGGGGACCGCGTTCGCCGATTCGGTGCCGCTGCTCTCGATCGCCAGCGAGATTCCCTCGAGGGGACTGGGGCTGGGGAAGGGGTTTTTGCACGAGTGTGCCGATCAACTGGGTTGCTACACGCCGGTCACGAAGTTCTCGGCCCGGGTGAGCGAGGTCGAGTCGATCGCCCCGGCACTGTGCTCGGCGATCGCCGAAATCACCAGCGGTCGGCCTCGTCCGGCGGCGATCGACATTCCCTGCGACATCCTGGACGCCGAAGGGGTGCTCGGTGAGGTGGTTCCGGTTGAGTTGGACGCGGTGGGCTGTGACGCCGGGTCGATCGAGCGGGTGGCGGAGGTGTTGGCCTCGGCGCGCCGGCCATTGATCTGGGCTGGCGGCGGAGTGGTCCGCAGCGGCGGGTTCACTGCGTTGGCCCGCCTGGCCGAGCGACTCGATGCTCCGGTCTTTTCCACCGTGCTCGGCAAGGGAGCCCTGGGCGCCGATCATCCGCTCTCGGCCGGCGAAGCTCTGCTGCACCCTGCGGCCGCCGACATCCGCACCCGCTGCGACGTGATGCTGGCCGTGGGAACCGGATTCGGACAACTCGAAACGGTCAACTGGCAACTGCCGATGCCGCCGACGTTGATCCAGGTGGATGTCGACCCCGAGGCGATCGGGCGCAACTACCCGGTCGAACACGCGCTTGTGGGTGACGCCGGGGTGGTGCTTGAGGCCCTGGCCGAGGCGGTACCCGAGCGTCAGCCTCGAGTGGCCGGTGAAGTGTCTGCGATGCGGGCCGAGGTGCGTCGGCAGTGCCGCGAGCGATGTGCGGATGTGGTGGACCTGATCGACGCGGTCCGCGCGGGGACCTCGCGCGAGACGATCTTCGTCAACGACCTGACGGTGGCGGTTTACTGGGCTCGTTACCTGCTGGATGTGTACCAGCCTCGCAGCTACCTCTATCCCTGGAACTTCTGCACCCTGGGCTACGCCCTGGCGGCGTCGATCGGTGCGGCGGTCGCCCGCCCCGACTGCCCGGTGGTGGCGCTCGTTGGCGACGGCGGGATGCTGTTCAATGTCCAGGAGCTGGCCACGGCGGTGCAGCATCGGGTGCCGCTGACGGTGGTCGTCTTCAACGACGACGCCTACGGAGTACTGAAGCCTCAGCAACAGGACCGCTACGGGCGGATGTTTGCCACCGACCTTGTGAACCCGGATTTTGTCAAGCTGGCCGAGTCGTTTGGGGCCGAGGGGGTGCGGGTTTCGACGCCGGAGGAACTCAGGAGCACACTGGCCCAGGTGGTGGAAAACGACCGGGTGACGGTGATCGATGTGCCGGTCTCGTTGCCCTGGCCGGTCTGGAAGGGCCAGGAGGCGGTGGTGGCCAACGGGAGTGATGATCAGTGAATGGCCTCGTCAAGCGGTTGAAGGCACGAGGTGCCCGGGTGAAGGTCGACACCGCCGGCCGGGTGGTCGGCGTGCGGTACACCGATCGGGTGATCGAGAAGACGGACCTGGACCTGCTGGTCGAGTGCCGGGTGCTGCAGCGGCTGGATCTTGAAGGTTCGCGGCTGGACGACTCGGGGCTGGCCCGCCTGGCGACCATCGCATCTCTCGAATCGCTTTCGCTGCACGATGCGAAGGTGACCGATGGGGGGTTGAAGGTGCTCGGCCGCCTGGTGCGATTGAAGAGCCTGGGTTTGGCCGGCACGGGCATCGGAGACGGTGGCCTGGAGCACCTGGGTCGGCTGAAGCGGCTCGAGGGGCTGGTGTTGACCAACACGAAGATCACCGATGCGGGGTTGGTGCACCTGAAGGGTCTTGTGCGGCTGGTTGACCTGCCGGTGCGTGGGACCCGGGCGACGTTTGGCGGCGTGGTCGACCTGTTTGTACGTCGTCAGCGGCGGGGATTGGATGCGGCGATGCGGGCGATGGGCCTGGCGTCGTCCGCTGAGGGTCCGATCACCCGGCTGGACCTGGGCCGCACCGGTGTCCGCGACCAGGACCTTGCTCACCTGGGCGACCTCAAGGGGCTCAGGCACCTGGTCCTGGCCAATTCGGGGATCACCGACGCCGGGCTGGTGCACGTCGGTCGTCTGAAGCGTCTCCAGGGCATCTACCTGGCCAAGTGTGCCGTCACCGACGCCGGTTTGGCTCAGCTGGCGGGTCTGAAGGAGATCGAATCGGTCAACCTGTACGGCACCGGGATCACCGACGCGGGGCTGAAGCACCTTCACGGCATGAAGAAGATGAAGGACCTGTACCTGACCGACCTGAAGCTGAGCGAGGGGGCCATCGAGAAGCTGAAGGCGGCTCTGCCGAAGGTGACGGTGGCCGGTCCGTAGCCGAACGTGCAGTGTGGACCGCCCTCCGCAGGCGGGCTAGCTGATCAATTCGGCGATCGGCTTGCCTTCGGGGAGCACGGGCACCGGTCGTCCGCTGCCGGTATTGAAGGTGCGTTGGGTGTCGATGCCCATCGCGTGGTAGATCGTGGCGAGCACGTCCTTGGGGCTCAGGGGCCGCGTGGCGGGTCGTTCGCCCTTGTCGTTGGTCGAACCGACGATTTGTCCTCGAGCGAGTCCTCCGCCGAAGAGCATGACGCTTCCGGCCGGCCCCCAGTGTTCCCGTCCCGGGCAGCCCTTGCGGACGTAGATCCGTGGCGTGCGACCGAATTCCCCGGCCAGCACAACCAGCACCTCGTCGCTGAGTCCCCGGTCGTCGAGGTCTTCGATGAGTGCCGAGACGGCTCGGTCGAACTGGGGTCCCCGGCGTCGCATGACCTGGAAGATGTTGCCGTGCACGGCGTGATCGTCCCAGCCGATGCCCGATCGGTCTCCGTCGCCGCGTCCGTCGGGAGAGAATCGGACCGCGACCACGTCGACTCCGGCTTCGACCAGCCTGCGTGCGAGCAGTGCCTGTTGTCCGGCGGTCTCGAGCCCGTAGCGTTCTCGGGTGCGGCGGTCTTCTCGGCTGAGATCGAAGGCTCGGGCGGCCTGTCCCGATCCGCTGAGCAGGTCAAAGGCCTGTTGGGTGTATCGGTCGGCGGCCTCGAGCTGCCCGTGCAGGTCGATTTCTGATTTCAGGTTCCCCTGGCGAACGAATCGATCGAGTCCGGCCAGGATGGCTCGTCGGTCGGCCAGTTTCTGTCCGGAATCGCCGGCCTGGAGGTTCTGGACCTGGAAGCGGGGTCGTGAGGGGTCACCCGAGACCTGGAAAGGTCCGGAGGTGGGTCCCAGGTACGTGGGACCTCCGCGGTGCAGGCCGATCGAGGACTGTCCGCCCAGGGCGATGTAGCCCGGCAGCGGGTTTCTCGACTCGCTGCGTCGCCCTGTGCGTCTCATGCCCCGGGCCAGCGCGGTGTCGGTCGAGGCACCCAGGGCGATGGGTGAGGCTTCCTCGTGCTGTCGGCTGCGGATGCGGTGCATGATCGCCGCGCAGTCGGGGTACTCGCTGCGTCCACTGATGATGCGAGCACCGAAGTGGCCGGTGATGAAGTTGTGCGTGCCGATGACGTGTCCGGAGGAGGGTTGCTGGATCGAGCGGACGACGTTGAATCGATCGGCGAGTCGAGCCAGTCGCGGCAGGATTTCACAGAAGCGGATTCCCGGCAGTGCCGTGGGGATGGCGTCGAGTTCTCCACGGTATTCGGCGGGAGCCGATGGCTTGGGGTCGAAGGTCTCGTGGTGGCTGGGCCCACCGTCCTGCCACAGCAGGATGATCCGTCTCGGGGGCGAGTCTGCATGGCTATTGCCGGCGGAAGACTCGGCACGCAGCCGCAGAATGTTCGGCAGCGAGAATGCTCCGAGGCCGCCGATCACGCCGGCCAGGGCACGTCGTCGCGTGCAGTCAGCAAACAGTCTGTGCGTGGTGGTTGGCATCGGCTAGGCCAGGGAGCCGTACTCCCGGTCCTTGATCAGCCCGGGCATCGGAATCGGGTAGGTGCCGTCGGGTTTGGCCTTCAGGGGCGAGGGTCCGTCGAGCGTCAGTCGGTCGACGTTGGGGGCGAACTCGTGCTTACAGTTGATCATCTGGTCGCGGGTGATGATCTGTCCGGTGTGAGCGGCCATGCGGCCCATCGCGGTGACCAGGCTCGCCTCGGCACCACGCTCGACCTCGTTGTACCGTTCGCCGCGTCGGATCGCCGTCAGCAGGTCATCCCACTCGACCTGGTACGGGTTGGGTTCCTTGCCGGGGAACGACCAGGTGATGTTCTCCTTGGTCATGTTCCAGCCCTTGTAGATGCGGGCTCGGGAGGGAGCGTGACCTCGCGAGGAGATGACGGCGGATCCCTTGGTTCCGTGTGCGAAGCTGGCGAATCGCTGGTTGCAGCCGGGTATGGTGCGTCCGTTGACCAGCAGCTTGGTGCCGTCGGCGTAGGTGTACTCGATCGAATAGGTATCGAAGTTCTGGTCGACGTCATCGCCGCGGTAGTGTCGTCCTCCGGAGGCTTCGGCCTTGATGGGGAAGGCGTTCTTCATCCAGCTGCATTCGTCGATGTTGTGGATCAGGAAGTCGCTGACGGCTCCGCCTGAGAGCCAGAGGAAGGCGTGGAAGCGGCGGATCTGGTACTGCAGGTCCGAGGCACCCTTGGGGGCTTTGCCGGTGGCGGCCGAGCCGGTCGGGCCGGCCATGCGGTAGGCTCGCAGTTCGGTGATGTCGCCGATCTGGCCGTCCTGGATGCGGCGGAACAGTTCACCTCGTGCCTTGCAGTGACGGCACATCAGGCCGACTCCGACCTTGAGATTCTTGAGCACCGACTGCTTGCCCAGTTCGATCATCTTCTTGCTGCTGGGTCCATCGACGGAGATCGGCTTCTCCATGAAGACATTCAGGCCCTTTTCGATGGCGTAGGAGAACATGACCCAGCGGAAGGCTGCGGGGGTGGTCAGGATCACGACGTCGCCGGGTCTCAAGACATCCATCGCCTCGCGGTAGGCTTCGAACCCGATGAACTTCCGGTCCTCGGGCACGTCGACGGTACCGCGGTAGCGAGCGGTGAGGGCCTTGTGCGAGTTGGCCAGGCGGTCCTCGAAGACGTCGGCCATGGCGACCAGGCGGGTCGGGCCGGCCTTGGTAGCCAGCGCGTTGGCCGCCGCACCGGTGCCGCGGCCTCCGGCACCAACCAGGGCCAGCTGGATGATGCTGTTTCCGCCGGCGTAGGCACCGTGGACTGGCGATCCGACCAACGCCGCCGCACCGGCCACCTTCAGGAAATTACGCCGCGAGTTGTCCGAGGTCTGCTGAGTCTGGCTCATCGTGAGGTCTCTCTACTGTCTGCCAATTGGGGCGGGGTCGTTGTGTGATAGTCATCGGAAACCAGGCGGGACGCTGTCCGGGTGGTTTCCAAGACGGGTTGGATTGTACGTCAACGGTAAGGCTCAAGCACCTCCAAGTCGCAGGGGGGTCGCTTGAATCGGGGATCCCGGATTGAGACGTCCCGCTCGAGATATGTGTACTTATGTATACATTTTAGAGCTGGTCAAGGAATGGCAGGTCGGAAGATGTTGCGATTTCCGATAGACTGGGATAGGTTCGCGTAGGTTGATACGTTCCCGTCGAGGAGCAGAGGACGGTCGATGCTGACGATTCCCGGTATCAAGTCGAGTTACTGCGACGGCATGACGCGTCGCAGCTGTCTGCAGATTGGCAGCCTGGCGATGGGTGGGATGTCGCTGCCGGAGATCCTCCGCGCCGAGTCTCAATCGAATTCCGATCGTCCGATCAAGGGCGTGATCATGGTGATCATGCCCGGCGGACCGACTCACCTGGACATGTACGATCTGAAGCCCGATGCGCCCTCGGAGATCCGAGGCGAGTTCGATCCGATCGAGACGAAGGTTCCGGGTATGGAGGTGTGCGAGTTGATGCCGGGCCTGGCCGGCATTGCGGACAAGCTATCGCTGATCCGTTCGCTGCACGGTTTCCAGAACGATCACAATACGCACTGGTGTTCAACCGGCCGGAAGTCTCACGACGAGATGGCCAGTTCGCCGTTGATCCCCGGTTTTCCACCTGGCGGCTGGCCGTCGCTGGGTGCGATTCTTTCGAAGCGGTTTGGTCCTCGGGTTGCGGGCGTATCCCCGGCTGTGGACCTGGTCCCGACCGATGCGGACGCGCGGTTCATCATGCGAATCGGCGCGACTCAACCGGGCTTCCTCGGATCGGCTCATGCCGGTTTCGAGGTCGGGGCGGTGGATCGTCGCAACCTGCGTCTGAACGGAGTCAGCCTGCGTCGTCTGGGCGACCGCCGTCAGTTGCTTTCGAGTTTCGATCGTTTCCGCCGCCAGGTCGAAATCGACGGCCTCGGTGACGGGATCGACGAATTCCAGAACCAGGCCTTCGAGGTCCTGACGTCTCCGCGGCTGGCCGAGGCGTTGGATTTGAGTCGCGAGGACCCGGCGGTGAGGAAGCGATACGGTCTGGAGGAGCAGTACCCCAACGAGCGGACGGGCAAGACCTACCTGCACCAGTTCCTGCTGGCTCGTCGAGTGATCGAGGCAGGGGCGCGTTGCGTGACGATCGCGTTTTCGCGATGGCCGTTCGGCCGGATGGCTCGAGGCGACTACAACTGGGACTGGCACAAGGACAACTTCAACGAGGCCCGAGGTGCGTTGCCGTTGTTCGATTTGGGTCTCTCGACAATGATCTCCGAGCTCGACGAGCACGGGATGCTGGATGACATCGCGGTGGTGGCCTGGGGCGAGTTTGGCCGGACGCCGAAGATCAACTCCACCGCGGGCCGGGACCACTGGCCCAATGTTGCCGGTGCTCTGTTGGCCGGTGGCGGCATGCATCATGGCCAGATGATCGGCACCAGCAGCCGCCTGGGCCACGAGCCTCACGAGCGGCCGGTGCATTTCCAGGAGGTGTTTGCGTCGTTGTACCAGCGATTGGGGATGGACGTGGCGACGACGCAGCTGACCGATCTGGGCGGGCGACCGCATTTCCTGGTCGGCAAGCACCGTGCGATGCCCGAACTGGTGGGCTAGCTGGTGGGCTAGCTGGGCAGGTGTCGGTTAGAGGCAGCCTTGGGGGACTGGGGCTACCCGACGTTGAGCATCTGGTTGGCGTAGTCCTTGCCGGCGGTTGGAGCGGGCAGCGGCCGACCGTCCTGCGTGTGCTGCTCGATGGTCTCCTCGACCAGCCGGCAGAGTTCGGCAAACACGGCCTGTTCATCGTCGCCGTGGCACCCATCGTAGAACAGGCCCGGGCAACTGCCAACGAAGCACTGGTCTTCTTCGGACCACTCAACGATCTTGACGTAGCGTGTTACGATGTTCATCGCTGTGATTCCTCGATGGCGCGGCGAACAGACAGCTCGTTCCTGGTAGTGCTTGGCGTCATCGCCGGGTTGCCCCGAGAGCGTGACCAGGCGCGTGACTCGGGGATGGACAAAGTTCCGGTGACTGCCTCTGCCGCCCCGTAGGAAAAACCCAGCGGATTCAAGCTCGGTGATGAGTTCGCGGATCTTGCGAGGCACGCCTGTTCATCCTTGGCAGGCAATGGTGCGAAGGGCCCTTCAAGAGGCGTTGTCTGCATTCTAGGATCGAGAGCAACTCGAGAGGACCCCTTGGCCGGGCCAGTCCGCCATGGTCCTAGGCTTGGTCGAGATCGGAGAGGCAGACACTCTCGAGCCTGATCTTCAAGGCGACTTCCGGTCTGCGGCCCGGGTGCGGGCGAGTCGGGACGACAGGATTCGAACCTGCGACTTCCGGCTCCCAAAGCCGGCGCTCTGCCAGGCTGAGCTACGTCCCGCGTGGCTCCGAGGATCCGGGTACTTCCCGCCTCGGTGTTGGCTGCGAGTCTAGGGAGCAGGGGCCCGGCGAGTCAACGCGAAGCGTTTCACGTGAAACGCTTCGGCGGTCAAGGGGCAGCCGAGTGCCCGGTTCCTCCGAGGTGTCCCGAACCCGTCTTGTTGGTTCTGCGAGCTGATCACTAGAATCCCGCGCCTGTCAGTTACGCGGAGAGCCCCCGATGTCCTCATTTCCCAACGATCCCGCGGCGATTCCCGGCAGTGAGACCGCTGCGGAGACTTCGAGTCGCTCGAGCCGTTTGGGCCGCGGGTTGGCCGGGCTGGTCGGCCTGACCCAGTTCGGTCCGACCGAAGAGGAACTTGTGGCCTCGCATCTGGACGAACAGACCCCCGAAGCGGCCGCCGCAGAGATCGACGTGGACGGCCAGGAGCCTAGGGCAGGGGCAGGGGATGGGGATCTGCTGGAGATTGCTGTCGAGAGGCTGCAGCGCAATCCCTATCAGCCTCGCAAGGACTTCGACGCCGAGGCGATGAATGAGCTGGCCAAGAGCATTGGCCTGCATGGCGTGCTCAGCCCGTTGCTGGTGCGGCCGGCTGCGGCGAATCAGTACCAGTTGATCGCCGGTGAGCGACGCTGGCTGGCGGCCAAGGCGGCGGGCCTGGAGATGGTCCCCTGCCAGGTGCGGCACTACAGCGATCGGCAGGTGTACGAAACGGCGATGGAAGAGAACCTCAAGCGCGAGGATCTCAATCCGCTGGAACAGGCCGAGGCCTTCCGCCGTTACCTGGACGAGTTCGATGCCACGATCGACGAGTTGGCGAGTCGTCTGAGCATGAGTCGGTCGGCGGTGAGTAACCTGTTGAGGCTGCTCGATTTGACCGGAGGCGTGCAGCAGGCGCTCTCGGACCAGAAGATCACCGCCGGTCACGCTCGAGCACTGGTCACACTGGATGAGAACGACCAGTTGAGCCTGTGTGCTCGGATCGTCGAAGAGGGAATGACCGTGCGGGCGACTGAGGCTGCGGCCAAGGCGATCCGCACCGGTGTGCTGCCTCCGGAGGTCAAGATCATCGATCCCGATGATCGCAATGATCCCTCTGGGAAGAAGACGTCACGTGACAAGCCACCCGAGCTGAGCAATCACCTGCTGCAGCTGCAGGATCATCTCCGCCGCCAATTCGGTACTCGAGTCGAGATCCGGCTGGCGGACCTGCAATCGGGTCGAATCGTGATCCCGTTTACCGACGCCGACGAGTTTCAGCGTGTGGTCCGGGTGCTGGAGCGTCGAGCGGCCTAGGGCGTTTCACGTGAAACGCTGGTGGAGGGCTTCCAGCGGTAGAGGTGGAAGGTCATGGGCTGGTCGCGGCGTGCGGGGGGTTGATTGAGTCGGACCTGGAGGCCCGGGGTGACTTCGAAGCTGTCCAGGTGTCGGTAGTTGCGGAATGCGTCAGGGGAGGGTGGCTGGCCATCGAGTGCGTGCGGTCCGACGGCCAGGAAGACGGGGATCGCCGGAGGCTGCTCACCGGGGCGGATCACGGTGAGTCCGCCAGCCGGTTGCATCAGCAGTCGCCTGGGTGAGCGGTTGCTGAGCTGGAAGAACAGGGCAGGCTCGCCCCAGACCCGAATCACCACGTTTCCGTCGGGAGCCTGCTTGGTGACCTGCGAGACGAGTTGATCGGCGAGCCGTGCGATGGCGGTGCGGGGTTGCAGCGAGGGGATTCCACGTGAGGCGAACCGGGTGGGAATCGCGACCAGCATCAGGACGACTCCGATCGCAGCGGCAAGTGCCAGGCGTCGGCCGGGTTGGTCGTGTGATTTTTCGGTGACATCTGTCACACCGGTCGCTGTCCAGCGGGCGAGCTGTTGGCCCAGCAGCAACCAGCCGGCGACCAGCCAGGGGAGGATCAGCCGGGGGTAAGGGTGGTAGAGCGGAGTGGAGAGCGTCATGGCGATCCACCAGGCGGCGAGCATGGTCCAGGCCAGCGTCCGATCACCGGAGATGGTGTGGCTGCGGGCACGCAATTGGGCCAGCCCGTCTCGCAGTGCCATCACGGCGGCGACGAGCACCAGTGCAGAGAGTGACAGCACGGCGGTGAGTCCGGCGGCGGCGATGGCCACCAGCAGTCGGCGGCGGTTGGCCTGTGAGGTGATGTTCCACGGGCCACCTGTGATCAGGCAGCAGGCGACTGCCACTCCGAGTGGGGTCAGGAGGCTTTCGAAGGCTGCGAGGTGTTGTGCGTGAGCGATGGCCGAGTCGAGCCATCCCCGGATTCCGACGATGTAGCGGGCATGGTTTGTGGCCACTTCGGAGTAGCCTCCGGAGTCTCTCAACGCGACAAACAGCGGAGCGATGGCGGCTGCGGCGACGGTGGTGAGCAGGGCGAATCGCTTGAGCCAGCTGCGCCAGGGCGAATCGGCCCCGCGAGCAATCAGCGGCACGGCGAGGATACCGGCCAGGGCGATGGCCAGGGGCAACCAGCCGGTGTACTTGGTCCACCAGCCCGCGGCGGTGGCCAGCCCGGCGGCGATCAGCGTGAGCGGTCGGCCTTGGAGCAGGCCACGGTGAATCAGCCACAGTGCCAGAACGAGCCAGGTGATCCAGGGGGCGTCGGTCAGAGCGGTACGGGTGTAGAGGATGTGGACGTCGCTGAAGAGTGCCAACAGGACTGCGGCCCGGGCGGCAGGTTCCCCCAGCCAGTCTCGAGCGAGCAGGCCGAGCAGCGGGACCAGCAGGATGCCGGCCAACAGCGAGGGGGCGATGCTCGAGAGGTCTGAGGTCTCGAGCCACACGTGGAACTCCTCGATCACCCGCGGCAGTCCGGGAGGTGCGTAGAGGTGGCGGTCGGGGTAGGTGTCGTCTTGGTCGGGACAAAAGACGTTCGAGGCGTAGACACCCTCGTCGAAGTGCTCGATCGCCATCCGCGACGGGACGGCGGTTCGCAGCAGGGTTGCCGAGAGGGTGGCGAGGACCAGGAAGATCCACCACGATCTCGAGGAGCCCGGGGAGGGCGTCTCGGGCAGATCGGGCGATTCGGGAACGGCGTGGGCGGTCGTGTTCAACCGAGGAGGGCCCGTCGACGTGGCAAGGGGTCGCATGGCGTTTCACGTGAAACGCTCAGAGCGCATCATAGCGTGCAGGAGTCCTCTGGCGGAGAGGGGATGATGGGGCCGTTGGGGCATCGGGGCCGGCGTTGGGAATTTCAGGCGAAGGGGCAGCAGAGATGTCAGAGACGATCGAGCGGTACGACAGGGCGATGGCCCACAAGGACGCCGGTGATCTGGAGGCTGCGGTCAGGGAATTGGCGGCGATCATCGAGGATGAGCCCGATCATCTGCTGTCGCATTCGGCCCTGGCCGTGTATCTCGAGAAGCTGGGTCGCGGCGACGAGGCTGTGGCTCATGCCCACCGGGTGACGGAGCTGGATCCTGAGGACGCGTTTGCCTGGACACAGCTGGCGGTGATCTGCCAGCGGTGTGGTCGGAGCGAGCAGGGTGACCAGGCGATGGCCCGGGCCCGGAGCCTGGCCGGAGGATCGGCCGGCCCCGGTTCGCCTCAGCCGTCACCACCACCGCCTCCAGCAGGCGAGTCGGGCGAGTCGGGCGGGTCGTTTGAGGTTTGAGTCGAGAGGTTTGAGTTCGGGTTGATTGGCGGCTGGATGTTGATGAGTGCATCGGCGTCGAAGCGTCGGCCGTCGGTGGTGTCGAATCGGCAGTGCAGCAGCAGTCGGTTTCTGGTGGGTGGTGTTTGCCAGGGGAGCTTGAAGAGGAAGCCTCGAGAGAGCACGCTGGCGAGCCAGTGCTTGCGGCATTCCTTGGGAGTGAATTCCCAGGCCCCGATCTGGCGTGAGTCTTTGGGGGCGGCCGGATCGGTGAGCCAGAGTTTCAGGGTGCCGGGCAGCTTGACCGGTTCGAGGTCGGTGTCGAGGGGTTGGACCATGACGACGAGTTGATCGTCGCCGGGAACCCGGTCGGTATTGCGACCTCCGGTCAACCAGGTGTTGATCGCGATGTGGTCGATCCGTGCCAGCAGCTGGGCCTGTTCGGGTCGGACCAGGGGGTGTGACGCTTCGAGCAGTTGGTCTCGCTGCCGTCTCAGGGCGTTTCGTTCGGCCTGGACCGAATCGAGTGTGCCGGCCTGGGCGGCGAGCTGATCCTGCTGGTCGCGGAGTTGGGCTTCGAGCTGTTCGACGCGGACCGGAGTGCTGCAGCCGGCGATTGAGACAGCCAGCAGCAGCGGCGGCAGCCAGGTCGGCGGTCGCGTCGGGATCCCGTCCATGGGTGTTCCGAGCGGGTGCTGAGAGTTGAGAGCGGTGGTTCAGTCGCCGTCGTCGGTGTCGGGTTCGGCGTCGGGTTCGGCGTCGGGTTCGGCGTCGGGTTCGGCGTCGGGTTCGGCGGCGTGGTGGTTGAGTTTTTCGAGTACGTTGTCGATGAGCCCGTAGGACTGGGCCTCTTCGGCGGTCATGAAGTTGTCGCGGTCGGTGTCCTGTTCGATTTGTTCGAGAGTCTGGCCGGTGTGTGACAGCAGGATCTCGTTCATCCGCTGCTTGACCTTGAGCACTTCGCGGGCGTGGATTTCGAGGTCGGTGGCGGTGCCTTCCATTCCGGCCAGCGGCTGGTGGATCATGATGCGGCTGTTGGGCAGAGCGTTGCGTTTGCCGGCGGCGCCGGCGGCCAGCAGGATCGCGCCCATGCTCGAGGCCTGGCCGATGCAGTAGGTCGATACGTCGCAGCCGATGTACTGCATCGTGTCGTAGATGGCCATTCCGGAGGTGATCGACCCGCCGGGCGAATTGATGTACATGTGGATGTCCGACTCGCCGTCGTCAAACTGCAGGAACAGCAACTGGGCCACGATGCTGTTGGAGACGGAGTCGTTGATGCCGCTGCCCAGGATGATGATGCGGTCCTTGAGCAGCCGGCTGTAGATGTCCATGGCCCGCTCTTCGCGGCCATGCCGTTCGATGACGTAGGGGATCGGGATGCTCATGGCGTCGTCTGGTATATTGGGTATGTTGAGTAAATTGAGAAGACTATGGAAGATGTGCGGGTTGGTGACTTGATCAGTCGCTGGACTCTTTGGAGTCGTTTTTCTCCGAGTCGTCCGTCTCCGCATCCTGTTCCGCATCCGTCTCGGTGTCCTCGCCCTTCTTATCTTTGGCGAGCACTTCGTCGACCAGTCCGTACTCCTTGGCCTCGACGGCGCTCATGTAGAAGTCACGATCGGTATCGGTGGTGATGGTTTCGAGGGGTTGTCCGGTGTGTTGAGCGAGGACGAGGTTGAGTTGTTCACGGGTCTCGAGGATTTCTCGGGCCTGGATCTCGATATCGCTGACCTGTCCACCGACTTCGCCGTAGGGCTGATGGATCATCATCTTGGCGTGCGGCAGTGCGTGTCGTTTTCCTTTTTTGCCACCGGCCACGAGTATGGCCCCTCCGCTGGCTGCGAGTCCGACGCAGTAGGTGGCGATGTTGCAGTCGAGGTACTGCATGGTGTCGTAGATGGCCATGGTGGCGGTGACCGAGCCACCCGGGGAGTTGACGTACAGGTGGATATCCTGGTGCCGATTTTCGCTCTGGAGGAAGAGCAATTTCATGACGATCAGGTTGGCGCTGCCGTCGTGGATGACTCCATCGAGGAAGATGATCCGGTTCTCCAGCAGCAGATCCCCGATGGTCATCTGCCGTTGGCGGGTGTAGTCGGGGCCCTGGTTGTACCCAGACCCTGTCGAGGCTTGCAGGCCGTGATCGAAAGCCGAGTTCCGCAAAGACACCCTGGGTACCTCCCGTGTCGGTTGCATCAAGAGAGCGTGATCACGGTGATCGAGTCGTCGATCTCCGCGTCTCGCGTTGGATACGCCATGTCGATGGGACAGGTCAAGTCCCGATGTCCTGTCTGGAGTTTCACCGGTTCACTTGTCTTCATCGGTCTCACCGTCTGATTCCTCTGCCCCGTCACCTTCGTCACTCGCCTCTGCCTCTGCCTCTGCCTCTGCCTCTGCCTCTGCCTCTGCCTCTGCCTCTGCCTCTGCCTCCTCACCCCCCTCAGCAGACTCCTCCCCGACGTCCTCACCTTCCGAGCTCGCTGCGGTGTCTGCTGCGGTGTCTGCTGCGGTGTCGGCTGCGGTGTCTGAGGGTGAGCGGCAGACGGACTGGTCGAGTGTGGCGACGGGTTCTTTGACGAGCGGTTCACCGGGCACGTCGTTGAACTGTGCGTTGTCGAGGATGACTTCGATCGCCTTGCGTTCCCGGACCTGGGCCTCGAGGTTTTCGATCATCCCGCTCTTGATCAGTCGGGCTCTGAGTCGCCTGGGGTTTTCGCCGGCCTGCATGGCCATCATCTGGATTTCGCCATCGAGGTCACCGGCATCGACTTCGATCTCTTCTTCCTCGGCGATCCGATCGAGCACGAAGTGTTCCTTGATCGCCTGTCGGGTGGTCGAGATGGCGTGTTGCCGGATCTCGTTTTCTCGGGCCTGGATTTCCTGGGGAGTGAATCCTGCCTGTTGCATTTCGAGGATTTCTCGTCTCAGAGCGTTGTCGGTCTGTTTGGTGACGAGTTCTTCGGGCAGTTCCCAATCGGCGCTCTCGGTAATCCGTTCGAGCACCTGTCCCCGGGTATCCTGTCGTTGTCCGAATTCGGCCTGTCGTTCGAGAGTTCCTCGGAGTGCGTCCTTGAGTGCATCCTCGTCTTCGACTCCGAGTCGATCGAAGAAGTCCTGATCGAGGTCGGGCTGGTGGGGTTTCTTGACGGCTGTGACGGAGAGTTTCATTCCGAGCGTTTCGCCTCTCATGGCGACATTCTCGGCTTCGGCCGCCACGGTAATCTCGGTCTCGAGTTCTTCACCGGCGGCGGCTCCGGCCACCAGTTGATCGAATCCTGAGAGTTCCGCGTCCTGGAACCGGAGCACGTCTCGCAGGTCGAGCATGGCGTCCTGGATGGTTCTTATGGTCTCGCCGTCGTGTGAGAACTCGAGGTCAGCGACGATGGAATCACCGCTTTCGGCGGGTCCATCGCGGTCGTGGAAGTGTGAGTACTGCAGCAGGAACTGCTGCAGGTAGGCTTCGACATCCTCATCGCTGACTTCACGGACCGGCCGATCGATGGTCAGTCCCTTGTAGTCGGGCAGGTCGAATTCGGGCCGGACCTCGACATCGAATTCGTACTCGAAGTCCCCTTCCTCGGGGATCTCGATCATGTCGACATCGAGGTTGGGTTCGTTGATGGGTTCCAGGTCGTGTTCATCGGCGAGTTGTTCGAGGCTGCCGACGAGCACTTTCTGTTTGACCTCATCAGAGAGTTCCTGCCGGAATCTCTTGGCGATCAGCCCCGCGGGCACGTGTCCCTTGCGGAACCCGGGCACCTCAGCCGATCCCGCCAGTTCTCCGACGGCGACCTGGTTCATCGCGTCGATATCGCGGCGGGGGACTCGGACGACGACGTGTCTGAGGCAGGGTCCCGAGGAGGTGATTTCGACATCGAGCGCCATCTTGACGGAGCCGTCTTCTCGAAGTTCGACATCGGCTGCGGTGTCTGTCTCGGTATCTGTGTCTGTCTCGGTGTCGTCGGTTTCGGCGACTGTCGTTTCGGGTACGTCGGCATCCTGTCCGGTTGGCGTTTCGGCCGCATCGGTGGCAGGATCGGTCCCGTCCTCAGCCGGTTCATCGGCCTGGGCAGCGTTTTCGTCGTCGAAGATCATCGGGTTTGTCCATCGGTGAAAGGCTGAGAGCGGGAGACGGGATTCGAACCCGCGACATCCACGTTGGCAACGTGGTGCTCTACCACTGAGCTACTCCCGCTGACTCGCCGCCTTGGGCGGAGTCGATTATAGCGCGGTCGGGGGGGCTTGCAAGGCAGCCCGTCGGCGGCTGAGCGGGCCGCGAGTGTCTCAATCGGCCAACTCGATCACCTGTTCCTGTTGAGCGGATCGTGCGAGGGCATCGCACATGGTCTGGGTCCTGAGGGCGTCGTCGATCCAGTCGTCCCGGAGTTCTCCTCGGCCCACGGCCTCGGCGAAGTTCTCGATCATCAGCACTTCCTGCGTGGCGGTTCCGCTGGTCTGTACGACGTGTTCGCCCTTGAGGCCGTTGCGGTCGTGGATCCAGAACCTGGGCTTGTGCTGGTCCCAGGGCCTGAGGAAGTCGTCGCAGACGAGCGAGGCTTTGGTCCCGGCCACCTCGAACCATTTCCTCAACTCGGTATCAAACCCACAATCAAACGACGCCATTCTCTGCTGGTCGTACCAGAGGATGGCCGAGAGGTTGATGTCAACGTCTCGAAACATGCGTGCGGTGGCGAAGACCCTGTTGGGCAGTTGATCGAAGGCCCAGAGTGCGGCACGGCAGCAGTACCAGCCGAGGTCACCGAGCGAGCCGCCGGCGGTCTGGGGATCGAGCCTGATGTCGTAATCGGGGATCTCGTCGTAGTGAAACGTGAAGGCGGAGGTAACTCGTCTGAGTTCTCCGAGCGTGCCGTTGCTGATGCGTTCCTTCATGGCGTCGGCTCTTGGGTGGTGCACCCACATGACCCCGTCCATCAGCTGCACCTGGTGTTCTCGGGCGGCGGCGGCCATTTCCTGGGCCTGTTTGGAGTCGATGCCGAGTGGTTTTTCGCAGAGCACGTGTTTGCCGGCTTTGGCGGCTTCGAGGGTCCAGTGGTGGTGCATCGAGTTGGGCAGCGGGATGTAGACGGCATCGATCTCGGGGTCGTCGATCACTCGCTGGTAGTCTTCCACGCTTCGGGGCACGAGGTGAGCCCTGGCCCACAGGCTGGCTCTTTCGGCATCTCGGCTGGCGATCACATCGAGACGTGCGCTGGGTGCGGCGTGGATGGCGGCTGCGACTTTTTCGGCGATCCGGGCCGTCCCGAGGATGCCAAAGCGGATCTCACGTCCGTCACCGGCCCCGCTCACCGTTGGGCTCCGTTGCGTGCCGCCAGTGCGTCTTCGATTTCCCGCTTGAGGTCTCCGAGTACGATCGGGTGGCCGAGCACTCGTGCGGTGTCGCTGACGCTGGTTTCCAGTCGACCCAGCCAGCCGGATTGTTCTTTGGAGAGCACGGCGACCTGCGCGATCGGCCGTCCCTGTACCCGCTTGATCGACTCGGTGAACCCGCTGAGCAGTTCGGCGCCGATCGAGCCTCCCATCATGACCAGGCAATCCGGTGGTGAGGATTCGAGCCGGTTGAGTGCCCGTTGCAGGTCACCCAGCAGCAGCACCCGGAACCCTCGGCTGGTGAAGAACTCACGCAGCAACTGCTGCTGTTCGGGCCTGTTCTCGACGAACATCACGGTGGGTTCGGAGTCTTCGACGATTTTCGAGGGAGCATCCTCTGAGGGGTATCGCTCGTCGTCGCTGCTGGTTCCGAGAGTCTCGAGGGTCTGTCGGAGTTCGTTGACGGCTTCTTCGGGTCTCTGGTATCGCGAGCCGGGGTTGAGGTGCATCAGTCGGTTGACGACTTCGGCGACGCTGTGCGGCAGCCCCGGCATGATGCTCTCGATCGGCTTGGCGTTCCAGTGCCGGTTGAACTGCTGCCGTTCTTCTCGCGTCCTGGCTCGAGGATAGGGGGGGACACCGGCGAGGAGTTCGAAGTAGATGGTTCCCAGGAAGTAGAGGTCGCTGCGTGGGTCGTTGGGTGCTGCGCCGGTATTGTCTTCCAGCGTCGCGTAATCCAGGGATCTCTGGGCCCGCTTCTTCTTGCCACCGGGCTGGAGGGCCTCGTCGGCGGCGAGTCCGAAGTCGACCAGCTTGGCCTGTCCGTTGGTCGCGAGCAGCACGTTGGATTTCTTGAGGTCTCTGTGTGAAATGCCCTTGGCCAGTGCGTACTTGAGACCCTCGGCGATACCCAGGGTGACCCGGGTGGCGTCGGCCGGCTCGAGGGCTCCTCGGATCTTGATCATATCCGCGAGGTTCCCGCCGACGATGAACTCCATCGTGAAGAAGTGCCAATCGGCCTCGGCCCCGATCTCGAAGATCGGCACGATGTTGGGGTGCACCAGCGGCTTGAGCAGCTTGGCTTCGCGGTGGAACTGAGCGACGGCCTCGGGGTCGTCGGTCCAGCGTTTCCTGAGCACCTTGACTCCGACCATGTCACCAGAGTCGAGCGAGACGGCTCGAAAGACCCGTGCAAAGCTGCCCGAGCCGTTGCGGTACAGGAGCTTGGAATTGCCCAGCACCAGCCCGTCGGTTTCGCTCTTGCGGAGCTTGTTGGTCTGGTAGGTCGTCAGCAGGCTGCGTCGTTCGAGCGCATCGAGCAGTCCGTCGGTCGTCTTCAGCGCCGCGGGCAGTCCGGAGAGGCACTGCTGGAGTTCGTCGATTTCGACGAGGCGGAGACGCACGAGTTGTTTGGCGAACTCGTTGAAACTCAAGGCAGCCATGTCGGAGATGGGGTCGCTTCAGAAAGAAATCGGATGTGACGGTGGTCGCGACGCCCGGTGTTGCGGGCCGATGGCCGGATCAAGATGGGCGGCGTTGGCCCGCTCCCCCCACGTTGTTGATCGTATCAGATTCCTGCAGGCTGGCAAGCAGCGTGGGGAGGGGGAGGTGAGTTGATGGGTGAGGGATCAGTGTGCGAGCGAGCCGTACTTGAGTTCTCCTTGGAAGAGCGTGGCGGTGATGTCGAGTGGGTGGGCGGGTCCGCGGTGATGGAAGAGCACGAGGTCGGCTCGGGAGCCGGGTTTCAGTTCGATGGTCTCGAACCCGAGCAGTCGGGCGGGGTTGAGTCCGGCCATGTCGAAGGCTTCCTGTCGCGAGAGTCCGGCGGCGGTGATGGCGTGTGCGACGCAGGTATCGGTGAGCAGGCTGCTGCCGGCGAGCAGTTGGTCCTGTCCGGCGATCACGATCCGTCCATCTTCGAGGATTTCCACATTCATCGACCCTTCCTGGTAGGTCCCCACCGGGCATCCGGCCAGTCCGGCGGCGTCGCAGGTAATGATGGTCCGAGCGGCGGACTTGGTCTTTATGACGGCTCGAATCACGCTTTCGGGCAGGTGGTGACCATCGGTGATGATGCTGGCCCAGAGCCTGGGGTCGGCGAGTTGTTCCCAGATGTAGTTGGGGTGCCGTCTGATGGTGCCGTGGGCTCCATTTCCGAGGTGGGTACTGAGTCGTGCACCGGCGTCGACGGCGGCGGTGATCTGCCGGGGTTCTGCGGCGGTGTGTCCGATGGCGACGACGACCCCGTCGCCGGTGACCTGCCGGATGAACTCGAGTCCTCCTTCGGCTTCGGCCGCGAGCGTGACCAGGCGGATGCGTCCCCCCGAGGCTTCCTGCAACCGGCAGAACTCGTCGTAGTCGGCCGCGCGGACGTGTTCGAGCGGGTGGGCGCCTCGAGGCCCATCTTCGGGCGAGATGTAGGGTCCTTCGAGGTGGCAGCCGGGGACCATGGCCTGGACCCAGTCGTGTCGGCGGCAGGCCTCGTCGATGGCCGAGAAGCCTGCCTCGAGGGCTTCGAAGGAGGCGGTGATCAGGGTGGGGCACAGCCGTGTGATGCCGCAGGCGAAGTGCGGTTGGAGGGCATCGATCACGTCGTCGGCCGTGAGGCTGTCGTTGGAGAACCAAGTTCCGCCGTGCCCGTTGATCTGCAGGTCGAAGAAGGCCGGAGCGACCAGCGGCCAGTCGTCCTCGGCGTCGGGCCAGGCCGGCACGATCCGTTCGATGTGCCCCTCGACGATTTCGATCGAGACCGGTTCGCAGGTGTCGTAGCGTCGAGCCTTGATCGTGCAGGTCGTGCAGGTCGTGCAGGTCATCGAGTGGTCTCATCGCGAGTGAACAGTGTGTGGCAGTCGAGGAGCCTGGTGCCTGCTTCGTCGGTCACGGCGTAGGGGGTGGGTCCCCAGAGACTGACTCCGGCGTGGCGTCCGTCGGCGGCGAGTGCGTAGAAGGTGAGGTTGTAGCTGGGTCGCTGCTGGTCATCGAGCAGTCGTTGTGGCGTGTGTTCGATGATCCGCTCGAGGACCCCGGCGGCGGCCTCGCGGGGCGATTGCCCGTTCCTCATGGCCTCGACCACCGCAAAGCTGCCCAGGTCGGCGAGATTCGCCTCGCCCCGCCCCGTGCTGCCGCAGGACCCGACCTGGTTGTCGACGTAGAGTCCGGCTCCGATGATCGGCGAATCGCCGACCCGACCGGGTCTCTTGAAGGCCAGCCCGCTGGTGGAGGTGGTGCAGGAGATCTCGCCCTGTGCGTTCCCCGCCGCACAGTGAATGGTCCCGGTCGGGCGGTGGTAGTCGGGCCCGAATCTGCCGACATCCGGCTTTGAGGTTTCGGCGGCGGTTTGGTGAGTCGTGTCGTCGGGGGGTGAGTCGGCGGAGCGTGTCGAGCGTGTCGAGGGAATCTCGATCTTGAAGAATTTGACCACGTCCGGATGGAGCTGGTCATCGGGAGCGGGCAGCCAGTCCTGTCGTTCCGAGAGTGTTTCTTTCCAGTGCAGCCAGATGCGGCGTGCCTTCTTGGTGAGCAGGTCTTCGGTTGGGAAGCCGTGGTCACGAGCGAATCGCGTGGCTCCGTCGCCGGCGAGCAGGACGTGGTCGGAGCGTTTGAGGACGTGCAGAGCGACACGAGCGGCGTGTCGGACTCCCTTGAGTGCCGCGACGCCTCCGGCGGCGTGCGTGGGTCCGTGCATCACGGCCGCGTCGAGTTCGACTTCACCGTCTTCGTTGGGCAGGCCTCCGTAGCCGACGGAGGTCTCGTCGGGGTCGTCTTCGACGAGTTGGACTCCGGCGACAACCGCTTCGAGTGTATCGGTGCCGCTGGAGATCTGATCGAAGGCGAGCCGGGTGGCCGGGAGACCGTTCTTGGAGGCGATGGCGACCGGGAGTGGTTTCATCGAGTGGTCCCGCCTGGGTTCCTTGTGCGGGTGGGATCAGAGGTCGGGGTGTTCTTCGTGCCAGTCGGTCCGGTCCTGGTATTCGGCTGCGATGCTCAGCAGCGAGGTTTCGCTCCAGGCTGGCCCGACCAGTTGCAGCCCGGTCGGCAGCTTGTCTTCTCCGAACCCGTTGGGGACGGTAATCCCGGGGATGCCCGCGGCGTTGCCGGCTCCGCCGATCCGGCTGGCGTGATGTCCGCGGCGGTATTCGGAAAACGACTGGTCGTTGGGGTAGGCGACGGTGGCGAGCGTGGGGGACACGAGTGCATCGGTGCCGTCGAAGAGTTGATCGAGTGCCGCCTGGATCTTCGGCCGGATTCTCATGGCATTGATGTAATCCCGGGCCGGGATCATCATCGCGGCGTGTGCCCCCCAGCGGTCTTCCGGGGCGGTCATCTGCCAGACGTCACCGCTGGAGACCAGTCCCTCGAACGCGGCGGCCATCTCGCAGGAGATCAATGTCCCGGCGACATCCTCGTACGGCAGGTCCGGCAGAGTCACCTCGCCGATCCGGCAGAACTTTTCGAGCTTATCGAGAGACTTGCGGAAGTTTTTTCTGACGGCTTTCTGCACGTGGGTGTCGCAGCCGGTGATGACGGCGAGATGGGGTTTGGGCCTGGGTTTTTTGGGCTTGGTCCATTCGAGTTGTTTGTCGACGCTAGTGGCGTCGGCGGGGTCGTGTCCCGAGATGGCTGCCAGGACGAGTCCACAGTCGTCGGCGGTGCGGCCCATCGGTCCCAGCTTGTCCATGGTCCACGAGAGTGCCATCGCCCCGTGCCGGCTGACTCGCCCGTAGGTCGGTCTCATGCCAGTGATCCCGCAGAACCCGGCCGGTGTCATGATCGAGCCCCAGGTCTCGCTGCCGATGGCAAAGGGGCAAAGCCCCGCTCCGACAGCCGATCCCGGTCCACTCGAGGAGCCTCCCGACCAGCGACCGGTGTCCCAGGGATTGAGTCCTGCTCCGGTGAAACTGGCCCGCGACTGCTTGTACCCGAGTCCACCGGCGATCTCGACCATCGCCAGCTTGGCTACCAGCACGGCGCCGGCTTCTCTGAGCTTGAGGATCACGGTGGCATCGGCATCGATGACGCGGTCCTTCATGGGAGCCGCACCCCAGCTGGTGGGGATGCCGCGGGTGGCCAGCAGGTCCTTGGCCCCGTAGGGAATGCCGTGCAGCGGGCCTCGGTCTCGACCCGCGGACAGCTCGCTGTCGGCACGCCGGGCCTCTGTGCGAGCCAATTCGCCGGTGACGGTCGCCACGGCGTTGAAGCGGGGTCCGAGGCGCTGGAGTCGATCGAGAAAGAACTCGGTCAGCTCCAACGACGTGTAATCGCCTCGACGGAGGCCTCGGCCAAGGCGGCGGATCGAGGCGAAGGCGTGTTTGTCTTTCAGAGTCATGATGAGAGGGCGGAGTTTGGAGGGGAGAGTGTGGAGGGTCGGGGTCGGGGTGAGGTTCGGGATCAGGGATCAATCCGCAAGGCGGCAAAGAGGAATCCGGGTTCGTCAGCATTTTCGAGTGGGAAGCTGCTGAGTCGTCGTGAGCGGGCGAGGTCGCCTCGGAGTTCGTTGTAGATGCCCTGCAGGACGTCCTGCTTGTCGAGCCTCGCGTCGGGGTACTGCTGGCGGATGGTTTCCAGCAGGAGTACTGCTGGTGGAGGCGGCTCGGGTTGAGGCTTCTCTTCGGGCTTCTCTTCGGGTTTCTCTTCGGGTTTCTCTTCGGTCGTCTTCGGCTTCTTGTCCTGGGCGTGAGTTTCGAGAGCGGTGGCTGCTGTGGCGGCTGTGGCTGCGGCGAGGGTGCGTGCGAAGTCGCGTCGGTTGACTGGTTCGGGGGTGGAGTGTGAGGTCATGGTGTGCCGGGTCGTTTGCGAGTTGAGGAGTGCGAATCGCGATTATAGCCTGCGTGTTGGATGGGTGAGAGTGATGGATGGTCGAGTTTCGTTGTACGGGGCGTTAGGATCGACGCTGAGCGGTCGTGTAGTAGATGGGTGTGATCGATGTATTTGAAAATGGCCAAGCGGTTTTTGCTGGAGACCGACAAGCGGCTGGCTTGGAAGTTCTTCTGCAACATGGGCGTGGGCGGAGTCCGTTCGGTAGTGAAGTACCGCCGTCGTCTGAAGCGGGGCGAGTTCTTTCCTCCCTTCCTTTATGTCTCGATCATCAACAGCTGCAACCTGCGTTGCCAGGGATGCTGGGTGGACGTATCGGCCAAGCAGGAGCGGATTGACATCGAGGCGATGTCGAAGTTGATCAGCGAGGCCCAGGCGATGGGCAACGTCTTCTTCGGGATTGTCGGTGGCGAGCCGTTCATGCATCCGGAGATCCTTGAGATCTTCAGGCGACATCCGAAGTGTTACTTCCAGGTCTTCACCAACGGCCATTTCATCGACGGCGAGGTGGCTGCGGAGTTGCGTCGCCTGGGCAACGTGACGCCGTTGATCAGTGTCGAGGGGACCGAGATCATCAGTGACGAGCGTCGTGGCCGCGAGGGGGTTCTGAGCCAGACACTTGCGGGCATCCAGAATTGCCTGGACCACAAGTTGTTCACCGGCGTGTGCACCAGCCTGTGCCGCACGAACATCGACGACCTGTTGACTGACGAGTGGGTTGATCGGCTGATCGAGATGGGAGTGTTCTACACCTGGTTCCACGTCTACCGACCGATGGGCCCGGATGCCAGTGCCGATTTGTGCCTAACTCCCGAGCAGCAGGTGCGGGTCAGGAAGTTCGTGGTCGAGACTCGTGCGAAGAAGCCGATCGTGGTGATCGACGCCTACCACGACGGTGCGGGCAAGTCGTTGTGCCCGGCGGCCACCGGCATCAGCCACCACATCAATCCCTGGGGAGGGATCGAGCCGTGCCCGATCATCCAGTTTGCATCCGAGTCGATCTACGACGACCCTAAGTTGGCCGACACCGAGCAGCGGACCCTGGGCGAGAAGATGGTGCAGTCGGAGTTCCTCTCGGACTTCCGCCAACTGGCTCAGCAAACCACTCGCGGCTGCATCGTGCTCGAGCGTCCCGACCTGCTACGCGACCTGGTCGTACGCCATGGTTCTCGGGATGCGACGGCTCGTCAGAGTGCCTTGGCCGAGTTGGATGCGATGGAGGTGCGGACGTCTCAGTATCATCCGGGCCAGGAGATCCCCGAGAAGAGCTGGGTGTATCGGTTGGTGAAGAAGTTCTTCTACAACGACTTTGGCGTTTATGACGGTCATGACCACAGTACCAGTTCGGCACCGGCGGTCCTCGAGTTGCCGACGGTTGTGGTCGAGGACGAACCGGTTGGCGTCTAGCGTGCGGTGAGCGTGCTAGAGTGGGAATGAACCGGGAGGAACGGGGATGAGCGGGGCGGAGTGTCCTGTTGGGATTCCCACGAGTTCCCGAGTGGTCCGCGGAGCCTCATGATGCGACACGCCAGTTGGTTATCACCGATCGTGCTGCTGGTGCTGGCCGGGACGGCCTCGGCGCGAGACATCCTGATCTACGGGGCCCCGGTCCGCCGGGGCGACTTCGTGGCCGGGACGGTTGAGTATGTCCGGGGCCGCAGCGTGGCGATCGACATGGGACATGTCGACGGAGTGGTCTCGGGTCATCGATTCCGAGTCTACCGCCGGGTGGGCGGGGACCTGAGGATTTCGGGTGTTGCGATCGTGGGGTTAGTCCGGCGGCGTCAGTCGATCGTGACGGCGCGGACGAGTGTCCCGATCCGAGCCGGCGACGCGGTGGTGATTGCCGCCACGCAGTTGGCCATCTGGGCCGAACCTCGCAACCGCGAGGATGACGAGCGTTTGAGGCGGCGGGTGGCCAAGCCCAGGGCACTCGGCTACGACACGCGTGAGACCGAGATCGACGAGGTGGACTTGCTGGAGACGCGTCGCAGGAACAAGTTGAAGCTGCTCGAGTGGAGCCGCCGGGTGAAGGAGGCTCGGCCGTCGACGACGGTCCTGTGGGACCTGACCAATCTGAAGACTCGTCGGAGAGATTTCATCGAGAAGCTCGAGTCGTTTGGGAACTCGTTTCGCTACCGCAATCGGAAAGAGCGTGAAAACGCGTCGTTCACGACGACGGTGCAGCCGATCAGTCCTTCGGTGCCCCGTGCCGGTCAGCCGTACGAGGCGGCTGTGGTTGCTCCGGTCGAGACCAAGACGAGCGTGGCGAAGACGTATTCCGAGCCACCGCGGCGGATTCCTCGAGTGGTTCCACTGGCTCGTCGGGTGTCGCAGTATTTGGGACGTGGGAACAGTCGGTAGGGTGAGAGAAGGTGGGGGGACGATGTCTGTTGGGAGGGGACAGGCACTCCTCGCGATCCTCCTGCGGCGGATCGCGAGGCGAGCCAGTCCCTGGGGGCGGCTAGAGGTGTTTTTTCCACCAGTTGAGGATTTCGCCGAGGCGGTGGATCCTGAGGTCGGTCGGTCCGCAGCGGCTCATGCCGTGGCTGGATTCCCGGGGGTAGCGCACGAATCGGGTGGGGACTCCGAGCATTTTCAGTGCGGCGAAGACCTGTTCACCCTGCTCGATGTTGCACCTCAGGTCTCCTTCGCTGTGGATCACCAGGGTGGGTGTGGAGGCGTTTCGGATCGAGCGGATCGGGCTTTGTCGCCAGATCTCGTCGTTGTCGTCCCAGGAATTCCCGGTCCAGTATTCGCCGGGGACCAGCGGATAGTCGCTCGAGCCGGTCATGCTGACCAGGTTGGAGACACAGCGGTCGGTGATGGCGGCGGCGAATCGGTTGGAGTGCGTGATGGCCCAGTTGGTCATGTAGCCTCCATAGCTGCCTCCGGCGATCCCGATCCGTCTCGGGTCGATATTCTGCTGGTGTTCCATGAACCCGGCGACGGCCTGCACGTCGACCCAGTCGGCTTCGCCCCATCGTCCCTGGATGGCGGTGCAGTGTTCTTCTCCGTAGCCCTTGCTGCCTCGGGGATTGCTGAACACGACAACATGTCCGGCGGCGGCCAGCACCTGGAACTCGTGAAAGAAGGTCGTACCGTAGAGTGCATGGGGTCCGCCGTGGACCTGGAGCACAGCGGGTCGCCGCCGGAGTCCTTTGGAGCGTCCCGGCGGGTTCATCACCCAGGCGTGGACCCGGGTACCGTCCTCGGCGGTGATCCACGTCTCGATCGGCTTGGAGAGTTCGAGTTGTTCGAGCAGTGGTTGGTTGAAGTGGGTCAGAGTCCGTGTCGAGAGTTCTCGCAGCTGGGCACCGCCGCGGATTTCGGCCACGGCGACTTCCGGCAGTGTCAGGGCATCGCTGGTGCACACGGCCATCAGTCGTCCGTCGGCGGCGAGGTTTCCCATCACGGTCGAGGCGGGTCCGGAGCTCAGCAGTCGCACTTTTCCTCCTGAGACGGGCACGGTGGCTACGACGGAGGCTCCATGCCAGCCGAAGCCCATCAGCACGTGTCGTCCATCTGCGGTGAATTCGTAGTGGACGCCGAAGGCGGCTTCGGAGGTATCGGAGATGACGGTTGCCGAGAGGCAGAAGTCGGTGTGGCCGGTGAGGTTCTTGAGATCGGAGCCGTCGAGTTGGCAGGAATAGAGGTGCGTGTTGCGGACTCCCCACGTCTCGCGGCCCTCGCGTCCGGCAAACAGCACTCGTTTGCCGTCGGGGCTGTAGCGGGCGACGGATTTCCAACCCTCGGGCAGCCCGCTGATGCGGCTGACCCGTCCCGTCTGGGCATCGACGCGCAACAGCGCGTCCTTCCAGGGAGTCAGCAGGGGCTCGCGGCTGACGTTGGTTGCGAGCAGCAGTTCGCTGGAGTCGTGGGACCAGTCGAAGGAGAACGAGGGTGCGGAGCCTCGAGCGAACAGCAGCCGGTGTTCGCCGGTTTGGGCGTCGACCAGGTACAGGCGAAACCGCTGGCTGCCGAAGTAGCCGTCTCCATCGAGTCGATAGAACAGGTCGTCGATTTCCCACGGCGGCGTGCTGCCTCCGGAGTCTTCTCGAAGGGCTTCAGCCGCCTCGGTCCGATCGGGATCGGTTTCCCGGAACGAGACGGCCAGTGTGTTGCCATCGGGCGACCAGGCCCAGTCGCCGATGGTTCCCTCGGGGAACTCGGTCAACCGGCGGGCTTCTCCCCCGTCGGATTCGAGGAGGTAGATCTGAGGCTGCCGCTTGTCGCGTGCCGAGGTGAAGGCGACCTGGCGTCCATCGGGAGACCAGCGGCCGTGGCTGTCGCGGTCGCCTGAGGTGAATTGTCGAGGGGCCTGGCTGCCATCGACCGTGGTGACCCAGAGATTCGAGACAATCTGGTTCTGGTCACCGACGTGGCCGCGGCCCAGCAGCACGCGGTTGCCGTCGGGTGAGACCTGGGGGTCGGAGACGGAGATCAGCCTGGTGAGGTCCTCGGAGGTGATGAGCCGCCGCTGCGGGGTCGACTTGGCCATGAAGGAGCTCCGGGTGTGTGTTGGGGCGTGTTGGGGCGTGTTGGGGCGTGTTGGGGCGTGTTGGGGCGTGTTGGGGCGTGTTGGGGCGTGTTGGGGCGTGTTGGGGCGTGTTGGGGCGACGGCGGCGATCATATCGTAGGTCGGTGCGGGTGTCGAAAGTGGACGGCTCGAGTCGACTCGGTACAATCTCCCTCGATGTGACTGGTGCGAAGGGGAGGTCAATAGGATGTTGCGAAGTGGGATGCTGGTGTTGCTGGCGGGAAGTGTTGGGCTGGTGGCTCTCGAGGATCGGGCCGTTGGCGAGGAGTCTCTGGCGAAGCGGGCCCGGGCGGTGCGGCAGGTGATTGCTCATCGAGGATCGAGTTGGGATCGCCCCGAGTGCACTCTGGCGGCATTGCGTCGTGCGATCGAGGTGGGTGCGACGGCCAGCGAGGTCGACGTCCGGCTGACCCGGGACCGCCAACTCGTGATTCTCCACGACCAGACGCTCGATCGGACCACCAACGGCACGGGCAAGATCGGTTCAAAGACGCTGGCGGAGGTCCGCGGTTTGGACGCGGGGAGCTGGTTTGACGCGAAGTACCGTTCCGAGCGGGTGCCGACATTGCGGGAAGTCTTGGAGGTGGGCCGCGGCAAGATCGACGTGTTGCTGGATCTGAAGGAGCAGGGCGAGGCGTACGATCGCCAGGTGGCCAAGTCGGTCAAGAAGTACGGGTCTTCGAAGAAGACGATTGTCGGAGTCCGCAGTGTCGCCCAGGCGCGTCGATTCCGTCGCCTGTTGCCCAAGTCGCGTCAGCTGGGTCTGATTCCTGATCCCGCTTCGATCGAGTCCTTTGTGGCGGCGGGGGTCGAGACAATCCGGCTGTGGCCTCGATGGGTCAAGGCCGAGCCCAAGCTGGTGGCTCGCGTGCATCGCCTGAAGGTGGGTTTGCACGTCAACGGCAGCGACGGTTCTCCCGGCGAGGTGGAAGCGGCGTTGGCCCATCGACCGACCTCGTTGTCGAGTGACGATCCGGGTCGGCTGGTCAGGTCTTTGAAGGCGATCGCCGGTAAGGGCCAGTGAGCGTCTCGTTCCTGGTGCTGGTGATGTTCGGCGTGTTCCTGGCCGTGTTGGCGGCTGTGACGGTGGGCATCGTCTTTTTTGTGCGGCATGTTTCGAGAAGGGATGACGACTGAGGAGTTCTCGCAGGCACCGGCTGCCTCTCCGACCGACCTGCGGAGACTGGTAATTGAGCTGGAGGGGGACGAGCACTTCGTCGAGGTGGTCGCCGCGTTGAAGCGTGGCGAGAGTGCCACGGTCGATGGGGCGTGGGGTTCGGCGTGCGCGCTGGCCCTGGCCGGTTTCGCCCGCGAGCGGGTGTCGGCGCTGCTGGTCGTGGTGCCCCGGGTGGGCGAGGTCGAGTCGATGGCGGCGGACCTGTCCGCGTTTGCTCATGCCCCTCCGGTCGTGTTTCCGGCGTGGGAGACATTACCCGAGGAGCACGACACGGCGGACCCGGTATTTGCTTCGCGGCTCAGAGCGTTGCGGGCGCTGGAGAATCCGTCGAATCCTCCGGTCGTGGTCACCAGCATCGCGGCATTGATGCAGCCTGTCCCCAGTCGGGCTCATCGAGCCGCTTCGACCCGCAGGTTCGAGACTGGCCAGGAGCATGATCCCGAGGCTCTGCTGGCGTGGTTGGTGGCTCGAGGCCTGGAACCGACCACCGCGGTGGCGTTGCCCGGTGAATTCAGTCGTCACGGCGGGATCATCGACATCTTTGCTCCCGACGCGGTCGATCCGGTGCGATTGGAGTTCTTTGGAGATGAGATCGATTCGATCCGCACGTTCGATCCCGAGACGCAGCGTCAGCTGGAGCTTTGCGAGTCGATCGAGTTGTGCCTGGTCGAGCCGACGGGAGCCGAGTCGATTGCCTCGGGCGAGTTATTGAGCGAGTCGTTTCCGGCGGGGACGTGGGTGGGCCTGGTCGAGTTGGCGGATCTGCAGCGTGAGGGCCAGGAGCTGCGGGCTCGGGTCGAGCGTCGTGAGGGGCTGGTGTTGGTTGAGGAGGTGTTGGCGGGTCTGACCCAGTTCCCCAGCGTGGTGGTGGCCGAGCTTTCGGCGGCGAGCATGGAGACGACCTGTCACCTGTCGATCGAGTCGATCGAGCGTTTCAGTGGACCTCGGACCCGGGTCCTTGAGGAGTTGCAGGAGACGTTGGGACCGGGTGAGCGAGTGCTGCTGGCCTGTCACAACCAGGCTCAGCAGCAGCGGCTTGCCGAGATGCTCGTGGAACTGCCCGATTCGGAGGTCGAGGGAGTGAGTCGGCTGGTCGAGAAGGTGCAGTTGTGCCAGGGGCGATTGAGCCGAGGCTTCCGCCTGGTACGCGAGCGGCTGATTGTGCTGGGCGACAACGAGCTGTTCACTCGGACCGAGGTCGGTGCCGGGGTTCGCAGCACTCGCCGCGACGCACGTGCGATCGACAGTTTCCTGGACCTCGAGCCCGGCAACCTCGTGGTCCACCTGGCTCATGGAATCGGCCGTTACCGCGGCCTGAAGCTGCTGGATCGTCACGGGTATTCCGAGGAGCACCTGTCGTTGGAGTTCCGCGACCGGGTGCAGTTGTACGTGCCGATCTCGCTGATTCACCTGGTCCAGAAGTACGTGGGCCCGTCCAAGACGACTCCCGAGTTGTCGAAGGTTGGGGGTTCGACGTGGGAGCGGAAGAAGAAACGCGTGGCCGAGGCGGTCAGCGACCTGGCCTCGGACATGTTGAGGCTTCAGGCGGCCCGCGAGGCACAACCGGGCCTGAGCCATCCCGAGGGGAGTCACTGGCAGCAGGAGTTTGCCGAGGCGTTTCCCTACACCGAGACTCCCGACCAGGCGGAGGCGATCGGTGAGGTGGCAAGTGACATGCTGCGGTCTCGACCGATGGACCGGTTGTTGTGTGGAGACGTGGGGTACGGCAAGACGGAGGTGGCGATGCGGGCGGCGTTCCAGGCGATCGACGGCGGCCGACAGGTGGCGATCCTGGTGCCGACCACGGTTCTGGCCGAGCAGCACTTTCGGACGCTTTCCCAGCGGATGGCCGAGTTCCCGGTCACGATCGAGTCACTGTCGCGGTTCAAGACTCGTCGCCAGCAGCAGCAGACCCTGTCTCGGCTGGCCGAGGGGACTGTCGACGTGGTGATCGGCACGCACCGCCTGGTCCAGCAGGACGTGAGTTTTGCCGACCTGGGCCTGTTGGTGATCGACGAGGAGCAGCGGTTCGGGGTTGCAGCCAAGGAGCTGCTCAAGACGATGCGATTGGAGGTGGATGTGCTGACGATGACGGCGACTCCGATCCCTCGCACCTTGCACCTGTCGCTGCTGGGCATCCGCGACATTTCGAATCTGCAGACGGCACCACGAGACCGGCTCGCGATCGTGACGCGGATTGCCCGAGACGATGACGAGTTGATCCGGCAGGCGATCGTGCGTGAGTTGAACCGCAACGGCCAGGTGTTCTTTGTTCACAACCGCGTGCACGACATCCACCTGGTCGCCGAGCGGGTCGAGTCGATCGTCCCGGAGGCACGTGTGGGAGTGGTCCATGGCCAGATGCGTGAGTCGGATCTGGAGTACGAGATGCTCGAGTTTGTCTCGGGTCACACCGACGTGCTGGTGGCGACGACGATCATCGAGAGCGGCCTGGACATCCCCAACGCGAACACGATCTTCATCCACGACGCGGACCGGTACGGGCTGGCGGATCTGCACCAGTTGCGTGGCCGGGTGGGCCGCCACACTCGTCGGGCGTACTGCTACCTGCTGCTGCCTTCGGAGCGACCCTTGAGCCAGGTGGCCACACGGAGGTTGAAGGCGGTGGAGGAGTACAGCGAGTTGGGAGCGGGTTTCAAGATCGCGATGCGTGACCTTGAGATTCGTGGAGCGGGCAACATCCTGGGGACTCAGCAAAGCGGTCACATTGCCACGGTCGGTTACGAGTTGTATTGCCGGTTGCTGGAGAACTCGGTCCGGCGTCTGCAGCGGTTGCCTGCTCGGGAGGACCGTCACGTTGCGATCGACCTGCCGGTGGCGGCGTTTCTGCCCGAGGGGTACGTAGCCGGCGGCCGTCACAAGGTCGACGTGTACCGTCGCATCAGTTCCGCGTCGGATGTCGAAGAGTTGCGTGAGATCGGTGACGAGTTGCGGGACCGTTTCGGTCCGTTGCCCGAGGAGGCCGGCAGGTTGCTCGAGCTGCGGCAGGTGGCGTTGTGGGCGACGGGGTGGGGCATCGAGGCGATTCGGATCGAGGCCCGCCGCGACGGGCAGGGGCCATTCGTGGTCCTGGAATGCGTCGATTCGGAGCGGATTCGTCCCCTGGCACTCGACAGTCAACACACGATCCGGATCGTCGATTCCCGGCAGGCCTGCGTGGTTCTCGAGCAGGACGAGAGCGACGGGGTCCGGTTGCTGGAGCTGGTCAAAGAGGTGTTGCAGCCCCGCTAGGCCGTTCCTATACTCCCGCCCCTCTCACACTCTCTTCCCCACGGGGTCTCCGCCGCGGAGCCCTGGACCGGACGGAACCGGCCCAATGACCAGACCCTGTCTCTCGATGTCGCGGAGGCTCGTTTCGCGCGGGTTCAACTCGGCGAGCCTGCTGCTGATCGGAACGTTCTGCCTGGTGGGTTGCCGCGGGTTGCCGTGGTCGTCGCCCGACGAACCGCCCCGCGTCTCGGCTCGGATCGATCCGAGCCTGGTGGTCGGTGAGCTGCAGATCGATGACGGTTCGCGGGTCGAGCCGGCCGGTTTGCAGCTGTCACCTCCCTCGGCTGAGTCCGATTGGCTGGCGGGCACCCAGGTGGTGGCGATCGTCAACGGAGAACCGTTATTTGCCAGCGAGGTCCTGCAACGGCAGTCGCAGTCTCTGGCGGCGGCCCGCGAGCAGATCTCGGGCCCGCGTTACCGGGTGCTTCAGGAGGACCTGCTCCGCAAGCAGCTCAAGGGATTCGTCGACCGCCGGCTGATGGCCCAGGCGATGATGAGTGGTCTGGAGGCGGACCGGGTTGAGTTTCTCGACAAGCAGCTTGACACGATCTTCACCAAGCAGGAACTTCCCCAGCTGCTCGCCGGCCGCAACCTGCAGTCGATCGTGGAGTTGAAGCGGAAGTTGACCGAGGAAGGCACGTCGTTGGAGGTGCTCAAGGAGGACTTCCAGCAGCAGCAGTTGGCGATGGAGTATCTCAGGCAAACGGCCAACCCGCGGACCAGTTTTTCTCCTGCGGAGATGATGGCGTGGTACCGCGAGCATCTCGACGAGTTCCAGACCAAGCCTCGAGTCCGCTGGCGGCAGATCCTGGTCTCGGTGGCCCAACACGCCGATCGCGACGCCGCGTTGCGGGTGATCGAGTCCTTGCGGGGCCGGCTGTCTGCAGGTGAGGAGTTCGCGTTGTTGGCTCGTGAGCTCTCCGACGGCCCGGCGGCCTCGGATGGAGGGCGTTGGGACTGGACCGACCGCGAGAGTTTCCAGGACAAGCGAATTGCCGAGGCGTTGTTCCGGCTGCCGGTCGGGACACCGAGCCGGATCTTCGAGGGCATGGGTTTCTTCCAGCTGGTTGTCGCGACCGAGCGTGAAGACGGGGGTGCGGCCAGGTTCGAGACGGTCCAGCCCCAGATCGAAAAGCGGCTGGGCGAAGAGAATCGAGCCCAGGAAATGGAGCGGGTGGTGGGGGAATTGCAGACCTCCGCCCAGGTCACCACGGTCTTTGACCGGCCCGGACGGCCGTTCCTGCGTGGCGTTGGCAAGTCGATCCCGACCACCAACACCGGCAGCCCAGCACAACCTCAACCCTCCGCCGATGGTCTTGCGCCAGAGCGCGGTCCCGCTAAAAAGGAAATCCCGCCTGAACGGGGTTGACCTGTTTGAGGGTGATGCATTATCAACCCGCCCTCTCACTCACTTCTCAACTCACTCCGAGTCGTCTCACTTCATATCTCACACCCACGACGACTCGTCACTCACTTCGACTCTCCAGACTCACCCCACCAACAATTGAATCTGATCTGACTCGTCACGAGCTGTTGCCCAGGTAATCGACTTGGAACGGCCGGTCGCCGATTCGGCCCGTCCTGTTTCCGGAAGAGAGCCAGGCCTTATCGCACTCTGGATGGACCCGGAGTCGGAGGCCACGGTGACCGTCGCGACCAGTCTCGCGGAGGAGTTTCCGGTGCGAAAGGCTCTTGGACTGTTTGCGTGTACGGGCTTTGTGGCTTTGGGGCTGTGGCTCTTCTTGCCGGCTGACACGCCTCGCAATCTCTCGGCTCAGACAGGAGCCGGTCAACCAGGCACGGGTGAGACGGGGGCAGTCGGTGACACCGCTCCCTCGCCCCGGAAGTCTCTGCCGATGGAGGCGGCTCCGGCTGCAGCTTCACCCGGCTCGATTCGACCGGTGCTCAGAGAGACCGCCCCGACCAGCGCCCCCACTGCGGGTTCGATTCCGGGAACTGCGGCCACGACTTCCCGCCCAGCGGCTCCGGCCGCCGGTTCGCTCTCGACCGCACGCATCCTGAAGCTGAGGGTTCGCGACCAGCTGGAGATGGCCCAGAAGGCGATGGGACGAGGAGATCTGACCGAGGCACTGCGGCTGGCCGAGTCGGCCGAGCAGGTTACCCGCAGCGCGGGACTCGAGTTTGCCGCGGGAGAAACGAGTCCAGGCGAGGTCCTGGCTCGACTCAGGCCTCCGACAGCCCAGACACCCGCCGTTCAACTGGCCGACCTGATTGCGAAGGCCCGCGCGGCCGGCACGTCGGGTCGACTGGCCGAGGCACTCAGCCTGGCCTCCCAGGCCGATCGCCTGGCCCGTGCGCACAAGCTGCCTTTCGCACCAGGTACGCCTCGACCCTCGCTGCTGGCTGCCGTCTATGAAGTGAA
>CAUZJR010000003.1:0-41942 GCA_963580005.1 Planctomycetota bacterium | reverse complement strand
CCAGGCCACCTGAATACGCCAACACGCAACTGGGCATTGTTCGATTCCTCGTGAGACGACCCACCACGGACGCCAAGCCGGGATTGTAGAGGGTGCTCGGACACTCCCATAGTGGTCCGCGGTCAGGCCGCGGGCAACCGACGGCCGACCCCGGACCACTTGAAATGGCACCGCGATTCTGAGAAGACTCACACACCGCTTCGGACCTCGGGCTCTGCCACGGAGACTGCCCCATGACGGCCACCAAGGACGCGCTACTGGCCAGCGACCGCGCACACCTGATCCACCCTCTGCACAGCAAGGCCGGTCACCAGGACGCCCACGTCTGGGTCAAGGCCCACGGCTCGACACTCGTCGACGCCGACGACCGCCAGTACCTCGACGGACTCTCCGGGCTCTGGAACGTCGTCGCCGGTCACGGTCGCAGCGAGCTGGCCGAAGCGGCCAGCCGGCAGATGACCACCCTGCCCTATTGCTCGGGATACACCGGCAGTTCCAACCCGCAGGCGATCGCGTTGGCCGAACGGATCGCCGGGATGACCTACCCCTCGATCAACCGCTTCTTCTTCACCTCCGGCGGCGGCGAATCCAGCGACACCAACTTCAAGACCGCCCGCTACTACTTCCGACAGCTCGGCCAACCCGAGAAGATCAAGGTCATCTCGCGAGAATGGGCCTACCACGGAGTGACGCTGGCGGCGATGAGCGCCACGGGGATCAGCGGCTACTGGCCGATGTTCGAACCCCGGGTCCCCGGCTTCTCGCATATCTGCTCACCCTACCCCTACCGCTACCAGGCTCCCGCAGGAGTCAGCCCGGGGATCGCCGCAGCCAATGAACTCGAACAGAAGATCCTCGAGGAAGGCGCCGAGACGGTGGCGATGTTCATCGCCGAACCGGTCCAGGGGGCCGGCGGTGTCCTCGTGCCGCCGGATGACTACTTCCCACGCATCCGAGAAATCTGTGACCAGTACGACGTGCTGCTGGTCTCCGACGAGGTGATCACCGGGTTCGGCCGCACGGGACGGATGTGGGGCCTGGAACACTGGGGCGTCGAGCCCGACATGATCCAGTTCGCCAAGGCCATCACCTCGGGCTACTTCCCGCTGGGAGGCACCGGAGTCAGCGACAGGATCGCCGATGTGATCGACGGAGGCGAGGATGTCTGGATGCACGCCTACACCTATAGCGCCCACCCGGTCGGCTGTGCCGTGGCCATGGCCAACCTCGACATCATCGAAGCCGAAGACTTCCCGTCGCAGGCAGCCGAAAAAGGCCGCTACCTGCTCGAAGGACTCAGAACCAACCTCGACCAGCACCCTCATGTCGGTGACATCCGCGGGCTGGGACTGATGGTCGCGGTGGAAATCGTCCAGGACCGGGGGACCAAAGAGGAGTTCGCCGCCGAGGAGAAGGTGGGGGCCCGAATCAACCAGGCGATGCAGCAGTACGGCCTCTTCAGCCGCATGCGTGGCGACGTGGTCTGCCTGGCTCCACCGGTGGTGATCACCAACGAGGAACTCGACCGGATCATCGCCGCCGTGACCGGCGCAATCGCTGACGTGCTGGGAAGCTGAGATACGATGACAGACACGGCCCACACAACCACGTCGCCCCAGGACCTCGCATTCACCACCGCCTACCTCGATGACCTGCGACGTGTCATCGAGGGACTCGATGCCCAGTCGATCGCCACGGCGATCGACTGGATGAGACAGACTCGAGATGCCGACGGCACGATCTTCATCTGCGGCAACGGCGGCAGTGCCTCGATCGCCTCGCAGATGGTCGTCGACATCGTCAAGGGGGCCTCACTGCGCAAAGCGGCCCGCTTCAGGATGATCGGCCTGACCGACTCGATCGCCACCATCACCGCCTACGCCAATGACGAGGGGTACGAGACGGTCTTCGAAGAGCCTTTGAAGAACTTCGCTCGAGCCGGCGACCTGGTGATCGGCATCAGCGGCAGCGGGAACAGTGAGAACGTGCTGCGAGCGATCCGGCTGGCCGGCGAGAAGAACTGCCGCAGTATCGGGTTGACCACCGGTGAGGGAGGCGAATTGAAGGACCTGGTCGACCTGGCCCTGGCCGTCCCCAGCTCTCACATGGGACGACTCGAAGACTGCTTCTTCATCATGACCCACGTCTTGTGCTACGCGTTCATGGAATCCGACTGACCCCGTGTGGCCTGCCAGGCACCCCGCACGTGCCCGGCAATCTCCTCGACACCCACGCCATTTCGGACCTGGGCAAAGACGAACGGGCCGTCGCCTCGCATCCGCAGGCTGTCGCGGTCCATCACCCCAAGATCAGCACCCACCGCTTCGGCCAGGTCCGTCTTGTTGATCACCAGCAGGTCCGATTGAGTGGTCCCCGGTCCGCCCTTGCGGGGGATCTTGTCGCCGCCGGCCACGTCGATCACGTAGATCGTGAAATCGGCCAGCTCGCGGCTGAAATCCGCCGCCAGGTTGTCGCCGCCGGATTCGAGCAGCAGCAGGTCGGGTTCGAACTCACGACTGAGTTCCTCGACCGCGGCCAGGTTCATCGTGATGTCCTCGCGGATCGCCGCGTGAGGACACCCGCCGGTCTCGACGGCACGAATCCGCTCGGCCGCCAAGGCCCCGTTGCGGATCAGGAACTCGGCATCCTCGCGAGTGAAAATGTCGTTGGTCACCACCGCCAGGTTCAACTCGTCACGCAACGCCTCGCACAACGCCAGCACCAACGCACTCTTGCCCGTACCCACCGGACCGCCCACCCCGACCGTGAACGCGCGACGCCGATAATCTCGATCGGGCAACGGCATCGACCTCTCGGCAAATCGGCCGGGATGCTCGAGCACCTCGTGGTCATGACCGTGGTCGTGGCTGTGATCGTGGTCGTGGCTGTGATCGTGGTCCACGGGAGTCTCCTGTCCTGGCAATCGGGCCCAGCGTCAGCTCTGGAACAGCCGGCTGTAGAGTTGATCGTGTCGGGTTGCGACGAGTTCCAGCAGCGGGCTGGTGATGGCGACCTCGTCGACGGTCCGCTGTGCCGCCGTCTCGGCCTCGTGCTGCACAAACCCTCCCAGGCGGCTGATCAGAGACTGGCCGGCCAGGGGGCCGATGATGTTCAGACGCGTGGCAGCGGAGACCACATCGCGGAGCTGGGTATAGAGGTACCAGGCCACGGTCCGGCCCAGGGGCAGGTCCAGCAGCGAGGTGACTCGGCCGGTCAGCACGGCGTGGTGACCGTTGAGTTCTCCGGCAGCCACCCGTTCACGCAGTGTCCCGATCTCATCGATCTGGAAAGCCGCCTCGGCCGCGGCCAGGAAACTGCGACCCTGCACCCGGCTGGCTCGGTTGGCCACGTGGTTGGTCAGGAAAGCGTCGCACCACTGGTCGACGCGGCACAGAGGCTGCTCCCCGGAGTGGACCGCGGCCAGGAACGGGACGACACCCCTGGCGGTGTCCTGCAGCAGCGACTCGAGAAACCAGCCCAACGACACGGCATCGGTGACCAGGCCCTGTTGCGAAGCCGACTCGAGACCAGCCGAATGGGCGAAGCCACCCGAGGGAAATGCCGAGTCGGCCAGCTGCCAGAAGGTCCACTCGGCACCAATCACGTCCGCTTCCCGCTCAATCCAGTGGGCTCCCCAGCCACACACAGCAGGCGGCGAGCATAGCGGCAGCCGCAGGGGTCCGCCAGCCGACGCACCGGCCGCCGGCGATGTCCACAACCGTCACAGATTGCCCAACTGGTACCGCCGCTAGATCTGTCGCGAGCGACCGTGCAACCCGCTGTTTCGATACGATCGGCCCCATCGGTACAAGTCGCTGACCCGACCAACCGATACAACTCCAACGGGCATGCGGAGCAATCGGTACAAACCCACCACCGCTGTCTCGAATGCGGACCAGGGGAAGAAGTTCGCGAAGAGTTGCCTTGGGCGGCAACACCAATACGCCAATTTCACGTAGGGGGGAAAGAGACCATGCTGTTCAAGAATTCACTCACACTGCTTGCCGTGGCACTGATGGCCATCGGGACAACGGCCGTTGCCCAGGACAACTTTACGCCCCTGGTCGGGCTGCTGACGGCTGATGAGAACTGTGGGAAAGACGCTGCCGGGAAGGCCGGCTGTGATCCGCGAGACAACTCATGGCTGCACCCGAAACTGAAAGCTGCCAAGAACAGCGTCAAGGTCGGATTCGGTATCCGTTCCAGCTTCCGGGCCAATGAGTCCGAAAACGTTGACTCAAGCGGAGCATTCGGCGGTCGCGCCCGCGATTTCCAACTCGACAACGCCCGGATCTTTCTCTCGGGCAACATGGGCGAAAAGATCTCGGCGTACCTGCACACCGACATCAACGGTGCCCAGGGGTTCGCTGGCGACGATGGCCAGGGTGACGGCGTGAGAATTCTCGATGCCGCCATCGACTACAAGCTCACCGAAGACGTCACGGTCAAAATGGGGCGATTCCTGCCTCCGACCGACCGCTCGAACCTTAGTGGTCCGTTCTTCCTCAACAACTACACCTTCCCTTGGGTGCAGTTCACCAATGGATACTACGACGTCTTCCAGGGTCGTGACGACGGAGTCGCGTTTTACGGCGAACGGGGTGAAGATATCCAGGTGAAGTGGTCGCTGGCCCTCATGGAAGGCTACGACGACACTTCCGCTGGCGACGACAACCTCTGGATGGTCGGTCGCGTCGTGATGAACTTCCTCGATCCCGAAGAAGGGTACTTCAACTCGAGTACCTACTACGGCGAGAAGGATATTGCCGCGCTGGGCTTTACGTTCTCCAACCAGAACGACGCCCACGGTGCCGGCATGGACTACACCGCCTGGAGCCTGGACGCGTTGCTCGAAACAGCGCTTGACGGCGGTGGAGTGGCGACCGTCGAGGCCGCCTACTACGACCGTGACCACGACGGCGCGGCTGTGGGTAACGGACTGCAGGGAGAAGGCTACTTCGTCCTGGGAAGTTACCTGATGGCCGACAGCATCAGCATTGGTGACATCGAGGGACGCCTGCAACCGTCGATCCGGTTCCAGGCCTCTGATCGCGATGTGCAACCCAACGGATCTATTGACCGCAGCGTCGACTACTCGCTGAACTACATCATCCACGGCCACAGCGCCCGGGTGTCCCTGGTCTTCCAGGATATCAGCTACACGGGTGGTGACGATGATCAGAACCTGATCATCGGCGGCCAGATCCGCTTCTAGGATCCTCCACACCACTCAGGGTTCCGCCACGGCGGACCCGGATGATGGCGACACGAGCCCCGGTCTCACCTCAAGGTGGGACCGGGGTTTTTTTGTTGTCTCGCCCTGTCTCGTCATCTCATCGGAGGCCGACCCACCAACACGATGCCCTCGATCCGGGCGGAACTGCACGCAGTGCGGGCAAGCCGGGACCGTAGCCCCGCTCCTCCCGCCTCTCGCTCGTGCACACGTCACCTGCAATTCGCCCCTGCAACAACCCCGAGACTAGTTTCTGGATCTTTGGCACTCCCTTTGCACTTCCAGTCTCCGTTTGACAGATCGGTCCGCCGTTAACAGGCGGCGGATCGCATTGGGGAGCGTTTCAGGAAGAAACCAGTCCAGATCACATTCTGGCGTGCCGCGAGACACGGAGCCGGGCACGTCGCACACGGGCATCCCGACGGGGTGTGGAAAGGTTGTTCAGAGATGTTGCGTAAGACGTTGTCGACGATGTTGCTTGGAATCAGCACGATGCTGCTGCTTGGTGGATGCGCCGGAAACGGCGATGCCGAAACCGATTCCGGTGGTGGAGTCAGTTCCAGCGGCGGCGGAAGCCCCGCGGCGGATACGGCCTCAGAAGCGCCCAAGGGCGATGAGATCACCACGGCGGCGGCTACGAGCAGTACGCGAGTGACCGATGATCCGATCGAGGCGGCCTACTTCGGCGTGTACGTCTGGAAGGCGGCCGTCGAGAAGGCTCAGAGCTTCGAAATCGACAAGGTGCGTGAGGCTGTTTACGGACTTGAGTTCGACGCCCCGGGCGGCAAGAAGAGCATGCACGCGTCCAACCAGCACACGCTGAAGCCGGTCTACATCGGCGAGATCCTCAAGAACGGCCAGTTCAAGATCGTCAAGGCGTTCAACGACGGCAAGCTCATTTCCCCCGACTCATACAGCAGCTACTTGCACGAAAAAGGCAAGGCGCCGGCACCGACCGGTGGTCCCCAGGAAGGCAAGGAGTACCCCAAGGCCGACGTGACCGAGGACACCGTCAAGATCGGTATCCTGCACTCGCTTTCGGGCACCATGGCGATCTCTGAGAAATCGCTCAAGGATGTCGTACTGTACGCCGTCGACGAGATCAACGCGGCTGGCGGAGTGCTGGGTCGCAAGATCGAACCTGTCATCGAAGACGGAGCCAGTGACTGGGACCTCTTCGCCGAGAAGGCCCGCAAGATGATCACCACCGACAAGGTGTCGGTGATCTTCGGCTGCTGGACCTCTTCAAGTCGAAAGAGCGTGTTGCCGGTGTTCGAGGAATACAACCACCTGCTCTTCTACCCCGTCCAGTACGAGGGTGAAGAACAGTCCAAGAACGTCTTCTACACGGCGGCCACGCCCAACCAGCAGTTGGTTCCCGCCGCCCAGTACATGCTCGATGAGGGGTACAAGAAGTTCTACCTGCTGGGGACCGACTACGTCTTCCCGAGAACGGCGAACAAGGTGCTCAAGGCATTCCTGAAAACCAAGGGCATTCCCGACGAGAACATCATCGAACAGTACACGCAATTCGATCACCAGGACTACCAGACCTACGTCCAGGAGATCAAGAAGTTCGCCGCCGGTGGCGACGCCTGTATCCTCTCGACGATCAACGGCTCGTCAAACGTTCCGTTCTACAAGGAGTTCGCCAACCAGGGCCTGAGGGCTGGCGATTGTCCGATCATGGCGTTCTCGGTTGCCGAGGACGAACTGAGGGCGATGGACGTTCCGCCCCTGGTTGGCCACCTGGCCTGCTGGAACTACTACCAGAGTATCGACACGCCGGAGAACAAGGCGTTCGTTTCCGGATTTCAGGCGTTCTGCACGAAGAACAACCTGAAGTAGGACTGACGAACTCCCCAAAATCCTGTCAGTCTTCCCGGGGCCCGGTGTCCGTTCCAAGACACCGGGTCCTCGGCGTTGACTGGATTCTCGGGCTGAATCCCCACCGCTTGGGGCCGGTTGAATCCACCTCAGGCGTTGTGATACCGAATGGCCGCATGATGTTCGCCAAGCCCTCAGCCACCGGGCGTGGAAAAACTCCTTGGCTGCTCCTGCTCCTGCTTTTCACCGCTGCGCCGGCCCGGGCTGCCGACGAAGACCTGGCCACGCAACTTGCTCAACTGGGTTCCACGGATCGGGCCGTCCGTGCCGAGGCCCTGCAGAAACTGGGTCGTACCAGAGACGGCCGCCTGGTCGCCTTCTTCGCCGCCTACCAGCAGGGTGACGCCTACCTCTACCAGGACCGGGTCGTGCTCTGCCCAAAGTTCCAGGAAGTCGACGGCCAAGAGATGGCCCCGCTCTTCGACCCACTCTCGAACAAACCCCTGCTGGACTCCGGCGGGGCTCCCCTACTGGTCCCTGCCGGTGAACTCAACGCCATCGGCCCCAGCGGACGCGAACGTCGTGCCGTGGCCGACGCCGTCCGGTTGCTGGAGATCTGGTCCAACGACCTGCAAACCCGCCTGGGGGCCATCCGCCGATTCGGCAACAGCCGGAAGTCCGAATTCCTCAAACCACTCGGCGAACTGGTCGCGGCCGACGTGCCCGAGACGGTCCGGATCAAGGCCACCGAGAGCATCGCCTTGATCGAATTGGGCTCGGAGGACTTCGCCGATTCGCCCGCAAAGCGGATTGCCGCCGCAGTCGGTCTGGGCGAGATGGCCAGCGCTGCCGCTGTTCCGATTCTCGACGAACTGCTCAAGAACCACGAATCACTCGGCCCGGGTGAACACGAGGCTTTTTCCGCGGCCCTGGAAACAATCGAGTGGTACCAGTGGAAAATCGCCCGCGTCCAGAACCTCTTCCAGGGCCTTTCACTGGGCAGCGTGCTGATCCTGGTCGCACTCGGGCTGGCGATCATCTTTGGCCAGATGGGCGTGATCAACATGGCCCACGGCGAACTGATGATGATCGGTGCCTACGCCACCTTCGGAATCCAGATGCTCTTCGGCCACACGCCCGACAACCCGGTCAACATGTTCTTTGTGGTCGCACTGCCCGTCTCATTTCTCGTCGCCGCCTGCGTCGGGTGGTTGATCGAACTGCTGATCGTCCGGCATCTTTATGGACGGCCGCTCGAAACCCTGTTGGCAACCTGGGGCGTCGGTCTGATCCTGATCCAGTCGGTCCGGTTGCTCTACGGCGACAACATCGGGGTCAACAGTCCGACCTGGCTGATCGGGAGTTTCGAGCCGATCCAGGACCTGGTCATCTCCTACAACCGCATTTTCATCATGGCCCTGTGTGCCGCCTGCGTGCTGGCCATCTCGGCCGTGATGAACGGCACGCGCCGCGGGCTGTTGATCCGTGCCACGGTGCAAAATCGCGAAACCGCCGAGAGCCTGGGAGTCAACACGCGCCGAACCGACGGACTGACCTTCGCCCTCGGAGCCGGCCTGGCCGGGATCGCCGGTTGCGCCTGGACCCTGATCGGTGGAGTGACACCGGACATGGGACAAAACCACATCGTCGATGCCTTCCTGGTCGTGGTCACCGGCGGAGTCGGCAAGCTGTCTGGAACCGTGTGCGCGGGATTGGGAATCGGCACACTCAATAAGATCCTGGAACCGCTCACGTTGGCTGAAGGGCTGCGGGTGTTGAGCCTCGTTTCAGCACTGGCCAGTTGGATCATGGTGGCCGTCCAGGCGTTTCGCGAACAGACGCGGCTGGGCTGGCTGGCGCTGATCCCCATCGCCGGCCCGTTGCTCGTCCTGTACCAACACCGAACGCTGGCGGGCGTCCGCACGGGTGTCACGTTTTACGGAATTGGACTGGTGGGTTTCGGTCTGTCATTTCTCCTGGCTGGGACACTGAATGAGCCGATTGCGGCGATCTGGGCCAAGGTGATCCTGCTGCTGCTGGTGATCGTCTTCATCCAGTGGAAGCCCGCCGGGCTCTTCCCTCCCAAGGGGAGACTGGCGGATGTCTGAGCAACTGGTAACCGTCGGCACAGCCGTCGGTTCGCAGAGACCCGGCCGGATGGTCAACGTCGTCGCCATCGTCACCCTGCTGACGACCGGTTTCATTATTGTGCCCGGCCTGTACCAGACCGGCACGATCGGCGTCGAAACCGTCAACATGCTCGGCCGCTACCTCTGCTTCGCCCTGCTCGCGCTCAGCCTCGACCTGATCTGGGGCTACGGCGGCATGCTCTGTCTGTGCCAGAGCTTCTTCTTCTCGCTGGGTGGCTACGCGATGGGAATGTTCCTGTCTCACCACGGTGGCCCCGAGGGAATCATCGACGCCAACGGGTGGAAACTGCCGGCCAGCCTGTTCATCGTTTATCCCTACGAGGTGGGGCAGGCATCCGAGGAGGCCCTGGTGCCCTGGTTCTGGAAGCCCTTCTGGAGCCTGCCGGTCACACTGCTGTTGGGCATGCTGATCCCCGGGCTGGTCGCCGGGATGATCGGGTTCTTCGTCTTCCGCAGCCGTGTCCGGGGCGTGTTCTTCGCCATCCTGACCCAGGCCGTCACCCTGGCCGCCTGGCTGGTCTTTTCGATGAACCAGATGATGTTCTGTGGCACCAACGGCATGAACCGCTTCGACAGGATCACGACCACCTTCACCGAGGTGATCCATATCGACGTCGCTGCGGAGGCGTTGAAGGAGAAGCAGATCACACTTCCCGAAGTCCACAGGGTGCTCGACGCTTACCAGGCCGAGCACGGTGGATCACTCGCACGGTCCGGACACCGCTTCACCAGTCGTCCCCAGAAGTTCCAGAATACCGACGCCGACTTCGCGTCTCTTGAAGTGACCACCCCGCAGGGGCCGGTCAAGCTGGGCGACATCGCCAAGCTTGAAGTCGCCGGCTGGCGGCTCAGCGATCCGAACGTCAAGTTCGCGCTGTACCTGGTCACCATAGCCACCCTGCTGGTCGTCTTCATCGGCTGCCGACTGATGGTCGGATCGCGGTTCGGCCGGGTGCTGATCGCGATCCGCGACAACGAGACGCGGTTGCGTTTTTCCGGCTACCGGCCCTACGTCTTCAAGATGTCCGTCTTCGCCATTTCAGCAATGATCGCCGGCCTGGCCGGCATGCTCTACGCGCCCCAGATGCAGATCTTCACACCGACCAACCTCAAGCCGGTCGAGTCGATCCTGGTCGTCGTCTGGGTGGCCTTCGGCGGCCGCGGAACACTCAGCGGACCCATCGTCGGTGCCCTGCTGGTCAACCTGCTGTACTTCTACCTGACCGGGTGGTCACCCGAGAGCTGGCCATTCCTGCTGGGCGGGTTGTTCGTGTTCGTGGTGATCCTGATGCCCGACGGCGTGATGGGATTCTGGAAAATGATGATCGACCAACTCAACCGCCGTCCATCGGCCGCAGCCGCCGGGCCGAACACGGAACAAATGTCGGCGCCGATTGCCGACCGGCTCCAGGCACTGGCCATGAGGCAACGGACCAACACGACCGCGAGTCACCTGGACACTCCCCTGCTGACTGTCAACGACGTCCAGGTCCACTTCGATGGCTTCCAGGCCCTCGATATCGACCACTACAGCGTGCCGCACTATGCCCTCAACGTGATCATCGGCCCCAACGGCGCCGGCAAGACCACACTCTGCGACGTGATCAGCGGAAAGACCCGTGTCAGCAAGGGCCGTATCGAATTCTCCGGACGGGACATTACCTGGAGTTCCGAGGTCGACATCGCACGGCGTGGAGTCGGCCGCAAGTTCCAGACGCCCACGGTCTTCGATGGGCTCGATGTCCGCCAGAACATGGAACTCGCACTGCCGGGCCGCCAGAGCCTGCTGCGGAACCTGCAGAAGAATTCGACCGCACAGGAATCCGACCGGATCAACACGATCCTCGAACGAGTCCGACTCATCGACAACGCCGACCGCCCGGTCAAGTTCCTCAGCCACGGGCAACGCCAGTGGCTGGAGATCAGCATGCTGATCCTCTCGCGTCCCCAACTGCTGCTCGTCGATGAACCGGCCGCCGGGCTGACCGACGAAGAAACCGTGCTCACCGCCGAGTTGCTGCTCGAGTTACAGGATGAGCACAGCATCATCGTGATCGAGCACGACATGGAATTCGTCCGCCTGCTTAACTCACGTGTCACCGTCCTCAACGAGGGCCGGATCATCGCCCAGGGATCTCTCGACGAGGTCAAACAGGATCCCGAAGTGATCGAGGCCTACCTCGGTCGCTGACCGCCTGCACCCTGCCACTCACCACTCTTCATTCACCACGCACTCCACACATGCTCACCCTCTCGGATCTCAGGTTCGCCTACGGAACCATCCAGACCCTGCACGGGATCTCGGCGACGATGTCGCCGGGGCGGGTCACCTGCGTGATCGGCCGCAACGGGGTGGGCAAGACCACCCTGCTGAAGGTGATCATGGGGATCCTGAGATCCGACTCCGGCACGATTCACCTCGACAACCTCAATGTCACCCCCTACGCCGCCAATCGGCGAGCCCGCGAGGGCATCGCGCTGGTGCCGCAGGGGCGGCAGATCTTCCCCAAGCTCTCCGTCGCCGACAACCTCCGAGTGGGACTCGAAGCCAGCCGGCCCCGCATTCGACGGGTGCCCCAGGACGTCTACGACCTGTTCCCCATCCTCTGGGACAACCGACATCGTCCCGGAGGCAATCTCTCCGGCGGCATGCAGCAGCAACTGGCGATCGCACGGGCCCTGGTCAGCAAACCCCGCGTCCTGCTGCTGGACGAACCGACCGAGGGCATCCAGCCGAACATCATCCAGCAGATCGGCGAGGTGCTGCGGGAACTGGTCACCGAACGGAACATGACCGTGGTGCTGGTCGAACAGTACCTCGACTTCGTCAGGGAATTCGGACACGACTTCTCTATCATGAACCGCGGCCGGATCACCGCCGAAGGTGAAACCAGCGACCTCACACAGGAACTCATCTCAGATTACCTCAGCGTTTAGTCACCCCATCGTGGACCTCTCCAGCACCACCCCCATCCGGACTCCGGACACCGACTCGATCGCCAGCCCGACGCCGGACACGACGTCGGACCCGACGCCGGTGCTGGGGCCGTGTGCGCCTCTGCGAGCCGGCAGTGGCCGGATCCATGTCGCCCACGTCGCCGGCCGCAGCCGGGTCATCCGCAACCAGGCCAGCAACCCGCTGAAACTCTGGGTGCCCCGACGACCCGGACCGGCCAGCTGGATCTATACCACCACCTTCGGAGGTGGACTGGTCGCCGGAGACCGCATCGAGGTCGACCTCGATCTCGACCCGCTCACCACCACCGTGCTCACCACTCAGGCCTCGACCAAGGTCTACCGCTCACTCAAGGACCGCGGCTGCTCACAGCAACTGCAGGCCCGCGTCGGTGATCGGGCCACGCTGATCGTCGCTCCCGATCCCCTGGTCTGCTTCCGTGGGGCCATCTACCAGCAGCACAACCGCGTCCACCTGGCCGACGACGCCAGCCTGGTCCACATCGACTGGCTCACGAGTGGACGCAGCGCGCGAGGCGAACGCTGGCAGTTCCAGCGACTGGCCACCCGACTCGAGGTCATTCGCGGCGGAACCATGATCCTGCTCGACTCGCTCGAACTCGTGCCGCGTGAAGTCGCACTCGAGAACCCGCTGCGGATGGGACAGCATCACTGCCTGGCCACCGTCGTGATCTTCGGCAACGGGCTTGCTGAGGCGATCGAGTCGGTCCGCCGGGGAGTCGCCGATCAAACCGATGATCCGCACGACGGCTGCCTCGAATCAGCCAGCCCGCGACACGAAGGACTCATCCTCAGACTCGTGGGACCCAACACACAGGCCGTCGGCAAACGACTCAGACAACGACTCGCCTTCCTGGCCGATCACCTTCAAGAAACACCCTGGGAACGAAAGTGGTAGACCGCCCCCCCCGGGCGGATCCGCGATCAAGGAGACCTCTCTGATGCACCTCAGCCCACGCGAAATCGAAAAACTGATGCTCCACAACGCCGGGTCGCTCGCCCAGAAGCGACTCGCCCGTGGCCTCAAGCTCAACCACCCCGAAGCGGTCGCACTGATCGCCGCCGGGCTGCTCGAATTCATCCGCGACGGCCGCAGCGTGGCCGAACTGATGGACCTCGGCCGCCAGTTCCTCGGCCGACGACAGGTCATGGACGGCGTGGCCGAGATGCTGGTGGAGGTGCAGGTCGAGGGGACCTTTCCCGATGGCACCAAGCTGGTCACCGTCCACTCGCCCGTGGCCGACATCGACGGCAACCTCGAGTTGGCACTCTACGCCAGCGGACTGCCCATCCCCGATCTTGCACTCTTCGGAGACCTGCCCCCCGAATCCGAAGCCGACGCGCCGGGCGCGTGTCTCGCGGCCGAGGGCACCCTGCTACTCAACGCCGACCGCGAGACCGTCTCACTGCAGGTGACCAACCTCGGAGACCGGCCGATCCAGGTCGGCAGCCACTACCACTTCGTGGAAACCAACGCCCAGCTGAAGTTCGACCGCGAGGCCGCCTACGGCAAACGGCTCGATATCCCCGCGGGCACCGCCGTCAGATTCGAGCCGGGGGAATCCCGCGACGTCACGCTGGTCGAGATCGCCGGCAACAAGGTGATCCGCGGAGGCAACAACCTGGCAGATGGACCCGTCAATGAAGCCGGCAAGGCCGCCACCCTGCAGCGGGTCGCCGCAGGGAACTTCGCCCACCAGGACTAGCTCGATGATCCGCCGCGACACCGGCGCCACGACTCAATCCCATCACGAGGTCGATTCGAACCGCTCAATCGACTCCCACAGACGGAAGACAGACAGCATGGCCTACGAAATCAAGCGATCCACCTATGCCGAAATCTACGGACCGACCACCGGCGACCGGCTGCGGCTGGGGGACACCGGCCTGGTGCTCGAGGTCGAACACGACCACGCGGTCTACGGAGACGAATGCAAGTTCGGAGGCGGCAAGGTGCTGCGGGACGGCATGGGCCAGGCCGCGGGTGTCTCGCAGGACGACGCCCTGGACCTGCTGATCACCAACGCGCTGGTCGTCGATTTCACGGGCATCTACAAGGCCGACATCGGGATCAAGGATGGGCGGATCACCGGCATCGGCAAGGCCGGTAACCCCGACGTGATGGCCCGGGTCGACCCGCAGATGGTCGTGGGAGTCACAACCGAAGTGGTCGCCGGGGAAGGCAAGATCCTGACCGCCGGAGGCATCGACACGCACATCCACTTCATCTGCCCGCAGCAGGCCGACGAAGCGATCGCCAGCGGAGTGACGACGATGCTTGGAGGCGGCACGGGCCCGGCCACCGGGACCTGTGCCACCACCTGCACGCCCGGAGCCACCCACATCGCCATGATGCTGCAGGCCACCGATGACCTGCCGCTGAACTTCGGGTTCCTCGGCAAGGGCAACTCGGCCAAGCCCGAAGGACTCGCCGAACAGATCGTCGGAGGGGCCGTGGGACTCAAGCTCCACGAGGACTGGGGCACCACGCCCGCGGCCATCGACTGCTGCCTGCGGGTCGCCGAAGACCACGACGTCCAGGTCTGCATCCACACCGATACGCTCAACGAATCCGGATTCGTCGAAGCCTCGATCGCCGCCTTCGCCGGACGCACCATCCATACCTACCACTCCGAAGGAGCCGGAGGCGGTCACGCACCCGATATTCTCACCGTCTGTGGCCAACAAAACGTCCTGCCCAGTTCGACCAATCCCACCCGGCCCTTCACCCGAAATACGATCGACGAACACCTCGACATGCTGATGGTCTGCCATCACCTGGACAAGAACCTGCCCGAGGACGTGGCGTTTGCCGAGAGCCGGATCCGGGGCGAGACGATTGCCGCCGAGGACATCCTGCACGACATCGGAGCCATCAGCATCATGGGATCCGACTCGCAGGCCATGGGCCGGGTCGGTGAAGTCATCACCAGGACCTGGCAGACCGCCGACAAGATGAGGGAGCAGAGAGGCCGGTTGTCCGAGGAGACCGGTGAGAACGACAACCTGCGGATCCGACGCTACATTGCCAAGTACACCATCAACCCGGCGATCGCTCACGGGATGAGCCACGAGATCGGGTCGGTCGAGGTGGGCAAACTGGCCGACCTGGTGCTGTGGCACCCGGCATTCTTCGGAGCCAAGCCCGAACTGGTGATCAAGGGCGGGATCATCGCCTCGAGCCAGATGGGCGACCCCAATGCCTCGATCCCCACACCCCAACCGGTCTTCACCCGCCCGATGTTCGGCGGCTACGGACGCGCCGCGGCTCCCATCTCGCTCGCGTTTGTCAGCCAGGCCTGCCTCGACCACGACGCCGCCGCCAACTACGGACTCGCCAAGCGATTGGCCGCAGTCAAGAACTGCCGCTCGATCGACAAGTCCGACATGAAACTCAACGACGCGACTCCCGAAATCCACGTCGATCCCGAGACCTACCAGGTCACCGCCGACGGCGAGGAACTGACCTGCGAACCGGCCCAACAACTGCCACTGGCCCAGAAGTACTTCCTCTTCTAACCCCCAGGCCAGGGACTGGCTCCGAAGCCCGCCCCTGGCGGAGCGCAGGTGCCTGTCCCCCTCTCCCCTCCCCCCTCTCCCCCCCCTCTCCCCCCACCTCTTCCTCACCCCCCAACCAAGCAACTGACCCGCCGACTGTCCCGAAACCCGATTCGACACGCAACCGCCCGCAGCCGCGTGCCCGCCTTCAGCGTCAGCGGCCCGCTGTACAACCGCCACCTCGGCCGCGCCGCCTGGCCCGTCGCGTAGGCAATCGAAGACCCCGCAGTCGCACAACTCAACCTCACAAGCCGCGAACCACCGACCGGCGACCGTTTCAGCGAAATCACCGAAAACACCGGAACATCCGTCACCTGGTATCGGTTCCCCGGCCGCATCGACTCGGCCAGCAACGCCTCGGGCACCAGGCCCGTGTCAACAATCTCCTCCTGCCACGACTCCAACGCACCACGCATCCGCTGCAACGTGGCCACCTGGCCCGGCTCACCCGCCAGGTTGTGCACCTCGAACGGATCCCGCTCCAGGTCGTACAACTCCTCAACAGGCTTGATCGGCTCGAAATACTGCCTCAGGGCGACCGTATCGAGTTCCCCGGCGGCGTTGAGCCTCCGCATGTCGATCATCGTCGGCATCTTGTTCATGTAGTCGATGTTCTGAGCCCGTGTGCGCTGCGGCATCAGGTTGCGGATGTACTTGAACCGCCGATCCCGCACCGCCCGGATCAGGTCGATCGCCTCGTCCATGCGATCGCGATGAGCGAACAGGTACTGCCGCGGCTTGGCGGTGTGCTGGCCCAGGATCACCTGGCCGTGCATGTACCCGGGCAAAGTCACACCGGCCAGCGACAGCACGGTGGGGGCGAAATCCAGGAAACAGACCAGGTCGTCCCGCGAGGTGCCCGGCTCGATCCGCCCCGGCCAGCGGACCACCAGCGGCACGTGGATCCCCGAGTCGTAGATCCACCGCTTGCCCCGCGGCAGCCCTTCGCCGTGGTCGCCCCAGAACATCACGATCGTGTTCTCGGCCAGGCCGTCGGCCTCGAGCTGTTTCAGGATCTTGCCCACCTGGGCGTCCATCAGCATGATGATGTCGTAGTAGCGTGCTCGATCACGTCGAGCCGCCGGGGTATCGGGGATGTAGGGCGGCAGTTGGACCTTTGCCGGATCGTGCAGCGTCTTGTCGAATTTGGCCCGAATCCGGCTCTCGTGCGAGACCGTCAGATTGATCACGCTGAAGAACGGTTGACCCTGGTCCCGACCACGCCAGTCACGGCTGCGGCGGCCACTCTCGTCCCAGGCCGTCAGCGGCGGTTCGAAGTTGTAGTCGGTCTTGGAGCGGTTGGTGCAGTAGTAACCGGCGGCCCGCAGGTATTCGGTGAAACACCGCACCTCCGGCGGCGTCACGATTCGCGACCGCATGTGCTGGCTGCCGATTGACACCGGATAGACTCCGGTGATCAACCCCGACCGGGCCACGGCACAGACTCCGGAATGCGAGAAACAGCGACCGAAGACCACGCCCTGTCCGGCCAGGCGGTCGACGTTGGGCGATGTCGAGTAGCGGTCGCCATAACACCCCAGGCTCGGGCTGATGTCCTCGCAGCTGATCCAGAGAATATTGGGCCGCTCGGCGGCGTTGACCGCCGATGGTGCACAGACGGCACACGTCAATACGACACAGAGGAAGAAGGTGGTGCGGCTCATCACTTGCCCTCCTTCACGTTCCGGATCCGCTTCAGCGCCTCGATGGCGGCTCCCTTGACGTGGTAGTCCGAGTGCTTGGCGGCCTCCTGAAGAGCCGGGACCGCCGCGGCCGCTGGCGGGCCAATTCGGGCCAGGAAGTCGGCCGCTGCACAGGCGACTCCACGCTGAGCGTGCCGCAGGCCGCCAGTCAGCACGGCCAGCCCGCTTGGGGTCTCACCCAGGCGACACAGCGCAAAGCCTGCCGCCAGCTTCACACCAATCGACTTGTGCTTCAGCAGTGCCTTCAGCCGAGCCAGAACCGGCTTGGTCCGAGCCGACTTGTGAGCCAGGTCGCCCAGGCCACTGGCCGACCAGTAGACGACCGCCGGATCGGCATGCTCGAGTGCCCCGACCAGAGGCTCGACGGCATCGGCTCCGAACGAGGGCAGCGTCAACGCCGCCCGCAGACGACGGGTTCGGGACTTCGAGTTCAACTCTGAAGACCATTCCGAGAGGCCCCGGCCCGCAATTCTCTTTCCCTGAGCATGACACGGCGTCAAAACCGCACACGCCAGCAGCACGGCCTGCCAGCCCGCAGATTTCACCTTCATCGATCTCTCCCGGTCCAGGCTCCGCCGACTCAACCCGTCGTCAGCGGAAAACCGCGTGAGTGCCACTCGCCGATGCCGCCGTCCATCGAGATGACATTCGTGTAGCCCATCTGCTGCAGCGCGTCGCCGGCCAACGCCGATCGGTAGCCGCCTCCGCAGTACAGCACGATTTCCGCATCGTGATCGGGAATCGCCTTCTCGATGTCCCGCTCGATCACACCCTTGCCCAGGTGAATCGCACCCGGCAAACGGGCCATCGCCCACTCGGTGTCCTCGCGGACATCGACCAGCACAATCGACTTCCCCTCATCCTGCCATTGCTTGACGTCCAGGGTGGTGCATTCGCGGACCCGGGTCTTGGCGTCATTGACCAGATCGAGAAATCCGCTCGCGTGGCTCTTGGCCATGGTGGCCTCCGAGAGAGAACTGCCGTTTGAGCCCATCCTAGCGACGCCCCGGCGGCTGCGAAACGGGTCCATAGCCGAGGAGTTCTCGACGTGTCAGAATGTCGCTTCCACACCCGACAGGACGATCGACTTGGCGCTCCGTAAATCCGAACTGGCCCGCTACGAAGACGTCGATCGAGACTATCTCGAGCGACGCCGGTTGCGACCCCGGGCCGGCTGGGTGCTGCTGTGGGCACTGGGCGTCGGAGCGGTCATCTCGGGCGACTTCTTCGGCTGGAACTACGGCCTGGCACACGCCGGCTTCAACGGACTGGCCATCGCCACCGTGCTGATGGCGGCGATGTACGTCTGCATGGTCTTCACCATCGCCGAGTTGTCCGCCGCGCTGCCCCACGCCGGGGGCTTCTTCTCGTTTACCCGAAGTGCCCTGGGCCCCCTGGGCGGGTTCCTCTGCGGACTGACCGACACGATCGAATACGTCGTCACCCCGGCGGTGATCGTCGTCGGCATCGGCAGCTATCTCAACGCGGTCGTCTTCGCCGACGCGTCACAGGCCCCCGAATGGCTGCCGCTGGTCTGGTGGACACTGGCCTATGCCATCTTCGTGGTCATCAACGTGCTGGGGGTCGAGTTGACACTGAGATTCGGGCTGCTGGTGACCGGACTGGCCGCGGCCGTGCTGGTCGTCTTCTACGTCGCGACCGTGGCGACCGGCTCTTTCGACACCGAGTTGCTCTACAACATTCCGCCCGACAAGGGCCAGACGGCTCGAGGCCTGCCACACGGCTGGACGGGAGTCTTCTCGGCACTCCCGTTTGCCATCTGGTTCTACCTCGCAATCGAACAACTCCCACTGGCGGCCGAAGAGTCTCACGACGTGGTTCGAGACATGCCGCGGGCCCTGCTGCTGGGCATCGTGACCCTGCTGATTCTCAGCCTGCTGACCCTGGTGCTCAACACCGGAGTCGGCGGCGGAGCCCTGGCGTTGTCCAAATCCACTGCCCCTCTCGAAGACGGGTTCAAGGCGGTCCTGGGCAACACGGTGACCAGTCGCATCCTGGGCCTGGTCGCGCTGACCGGACTGGTGGCCAGCTTTCACACGATCATCTACGCCTACGGCCGCGTCGGATTCGCACTCTCTCGAGCCGGCTACTTCCCGCGTTGGATCTCGATCACCGGCCGCTTTCAAACTCCCTGGGTCGCACTGGTACTGGGTGCGGTGATCGGCCTGGGCCTGGCCGCGGCCATCCACTTCAGCCAGAAAGCCAGCAGTGCCTCGGGCGAAGACGTCTCAGCGGTCACCGTCGGCGCGGTGCTCTTGAACATGGCCGTCTTCGGAGCCGTGCTCTCCTACATCCTCGTGATGGTCAGCTACATCGTGCTGAAGATCAGACGTCCCGAAATGCCTCGCCCCTACCAGAGCCCGCTGGGGATCCCCGGTGCGGCCGTCGGCACCCTGCTGGCCGTCGTCGCACTGGCCGCAACATTCTCGGTCCGCGAGTTCCGGCCCGGCATGTACGGAGTCGCCCTGTTCCTGGTCATCGGACTCGCCTGGTTCCTCTGCTACAGTCGACATCACTTGGTGGCCCAGGCTCCCGAGGAAGAAGTCGCGTTGCTCTCGGCCGCCCAACGAGAACTCTCGGGCAGCAACATCACGCCAGACGACTCCGCGAATGACCACTCATGAACCTCCCCGCCCGACCGACCGGCTGCCTGGCACTCGAAGAACTCCAGGCCCACCTCTCCGAAGGGACCATCGACACCGTGCTGGTCGGCTTCACCGACCTCTACGGCCGCCTGGTCGGTAAGAGATTCGACGCGGGCTTCTTTCTCGAAGAAGTCGTCGAGCACGGCACCCATGGCTGCGACTACCTGCTGACCGTCGACATGGAGATGGAACCGGTCGGCGGATACGACTTCGCCAACTGGGAACAGGGATACGGTGACGTGCACCTGGTGCCCGACATGGGCACGCTCCGCCACGCCACCTGGCTCGACCGCACCGCGATTGTGCTCTGCGACGTCGTCGACGACTCCACGGAAGACCTCGTCCCCCTGGCACCCCGCTCGATGCTCAAAGGGCAACTCGCCAGAGCCTCGGCGATCAACTTCCAGCCGCAGGCCGCCTCGGAACTCGAGTACTACCTCTTCCGCACCTCGTACCGCGACGCCGCAGCGGCCGATTTCCACAACCTGTCTCCCGGCGGCTGGTACCTGGAAGACTACCAGTTGCTGCACGGGGGCCGGGACGAGGACATCCACGGAGCCGCCCGAAGACACCTCGCGTCCTCGGGGGTCCCCGTCGAAAACAGCAAGGGCGAATGGGGGTTGGGCCAGCACGAACTGAACATCCGCTATGCCCCGATGCTCGAGATGGCCGACCGCCACGTACTGCTGAAGCAGTGTCTCAAGGAGATCGCCGACTCGGCAGGAGCCTCGGTCAGTTTCATGGCCAAGTTCGACGCCGAGCGGGCCGGGTCGAGCTGCCACGTTCACATCAGTCTCTGGCACGACGGAACAAACGCGTTTGCCGGAGATCAGCCGCTGGGTCCGATCCACTGCAGCACGACCTTTCGCCACTTCCTGGGCGGATTCATGCAGCACGTGCCCGAGTTGATGCCGTTGTTGGCTCCGACGGTCAATTCCTACAAGCGGTACCGGTCGGGATCGTGGGCACCCACGCGGATCGCCTGGAGCCACGACAACCGCACGGCCGGGTTCCGCGTGGTCGGGCACGATCAGTCGTTGCGGGTCGAATGCCGCATACCCGGCGCCGACTGCAACCCCTACCTGGTCTACTCGGCCGCACTGGCCGCCGGACTCGATGGCATCGAAAACCAGATCGAGCCACCCGAGCACTTCGACGGAGACGTCTACCAGTCCGACTCGGTCACCGCCGTTCCCGCTTCGCTTTCGGAAGCGACCGACCGGTTTGCCGGCAGCCCATTCGCCCGGCAGGCCTTCGGGGACGCAGTCGTCGATCACTACGTGCACTTCTTCGGTACCGAACAGGCCGCCTTTGATCGCGCCGTGACCGATTGGGAACGGCGGAGGTATTTCGAGAGGATCTGAAGCGATGGCTGCCCGTGTGCCATTGATCGGGATCACCAGCTACGGCAAGGACGAGGACGACAAGTTCTCGCTGCCGAGCAACTATGTCTGCGCCGTGAGACGTGCCGGCGGCATCCCGGTGCTGCTGCCGCCGGGTGAGTCGGAAATCGAGACGCTCTTCGAGCGGCTCGATGGCATCGTGCTGGCCGGCGGAGGCGACATCGACCCGGAACTGTACGGTGGGCGGATGCACCCCGAGGTCTACATGGTCGACTCCGATCGCGACCTGCTAGAACTGGGACTGACCCGCCGGATTCTCGCCGAAGGACTCCCCACCCTGGCCATCTGTCGCGGTGCCCAGATGGTCAACGTCGCACTGGGCGGCTCGCTTTATGAACACCTGCCCGAGGTGGTCGGTGACGAAATCCAGCACCGACGGCCGCCTCGCGAGCCGACTCCACACTCGGTGAGCCTGGTCGAAGGTTCGCGGTTGGCCGAATTGCTGATCCAGCCGACCTTCGACTGTGCCTCGTGGCACCACCAGTCCATCAAGCGGCTCGGACGCGGCCTGACCGTCGCCGCCCACGCACCCGACGGGACGATCGAAGCCGTCGAGTCGCCCGACCACCGGTGGCTGTTCGCCGTGCAGTGGCATCCGGAAATCACAGCCGAGGTCGACCCGCTGCAGCAATCGCTCTTTGATGAACTGGTCGATGCCTGCCAGGACGAACTCGATGCGGCACCCGACTCAAGTGATGACAGTCCCGATGACAGTAGGGGGGAACAGGCGTGAGTGGTCGATTGGCAGAGAAGGTAGCGTTGGTGACCGGTGCCGGAGGCGGCATCGGGCGAGAGACCTGTCGGGTGTTCGCCGCCGAGGGGGCCTTGGTGGTTGCGGTGGACATCAACGAGGATTCGTGCCGCGAGACGGTCATGGAGATCGAGGCGGACCGGCCGGGGACAGCGATCTGTGTCACCGCCGATGTCGCCAGCGGGGAAGACTGCCTGGCGATGGTGGCCGCTGCCGAGGAGACCTTCGGACGTCTGGACGTGCTGTTCAATAACGCCGGCATCATGGACCCCGCCGACGGCGACGCGGTTGAGACGTCGCTTGAGACCTGGAACCGCACGCTCGCGATCAACCTGACCGGGGTCTTCCTGGGCTGCAAGGCGGGAGTGCCGGCTCTGCTGCGAGCCGGTGGAGGATCGATCATCAACACCGCATCCTTCGTGGCCCTGATGGGTGCGGCCACACCGCAGTTGGCCTACACGGCCAGCAAGGGGGGAGTGCTGGCGCTGACCCGCGAGTTGGCCATTATCCACGCCCGCCAGAACATCCGGGTCAACGCACTGTGCCCGGGCCCATTGAAGACCGAGATGCTGATGAGCTTTCTGGACACCGACGAAAAGAAACAACGGCGGCTGGTGCACATCCCCATGGGCCGATTCGGCGAAGCAGCGGAAATGGCCCAGGCCGCCCTCTACCTCGCAAGCGACGAATCCAGCTACGTGACCGGCACCGAATTCGTTGTCGACGGCGGAATCACCTCAGCCTACGTCACTCCCGAATAACCGCGCAAGTCCTCCGCCCACCAACCGGATCGCCCATCACACCTCCGCCTGCTCGTCGTCGGGAAAGAACAGGTCCTCGTCGCTGATGTCGGGGATCCCCACCACCAGCACCCGCATGCGGCCTCGAGCACCATGCACCACGCCGGGTGGGATGTGCACGATCGACCCGGTCCGCACCGGGTGTTCGACCCCGTCGAGCATCACGCTGCCTTCGCCGTCGAGCACGTAATACAGCTCGGTGCCGAGCTTGTGGTAGTGCTCACGCGCCCCGTCGATATCGACCGCATGAGCCCACGCGGCCAGCCCGCGGTCTCGATCCTGCCGGCTCAGCAACAGGTGCCGCCAGCCACAGGTACTCCGTTCCCGCTCGGCCGATTCTTCGTGCCTGACCAGCAATGCACTCGATGCACTTTCCACGGCCTCAATCCTCGCTCTTCTCGGCCGCCTTGGCAGCCTGGTAGACCTCTTCCATCTCAACCAGCGACGCCCGCTCCACGTCGGTCCCCTGCTGGGCCAAGCCGGTTTCGATCGACCGGAACCGTCGTTCGAATTTCCGGGTACTGCGCCTCAGAGCCTCCTCGGCATTCACCCCCCACCGCCTGGCGATGTTGGCCAGCACGAACAGCACGTCCCCGATCTCCTCCTCGGCCCGATCCCTCACCTCATCGGCCAGCGGCCGATCCTCGACCACTTCGGCATCGACCCTGGCAGAGAGTTCCGGCAACTCGGCCTCCCCGAACAACTCGACGGCCAATTCGCCCAGCTCTTCGTTCAGCTTGTCAAACAGCATGCGTCGATCGGGGAAATCGTAACCGACCCGAGCGGCCCGTCCGGTGACCCGGGCGGCCCGGGCCAGGGCGGGCATCGCCAGGGGCAGCCCCTCCATCACGCCGTCGCGTTGTTTCTCGGCCCGCTTGGCGGCATCCCAGTTCCGACGCACCTCCTGGGACGTCTCGGCCGTCTCGTCGCCAAAGACATGAGGGTGTCGATTGATGAGCTTCGCGGTCACGCCCCGGACCACTTCGAGCAACCCGAACCGCCCCTCGTCTGAGCCGATCTGGGCATCGAGCACCACTTGCAGCAGCACGTCGCCGAGTTCCTCGACGATGGCGGTGTCGTCGCCCGAATCGATCGCTTCGAGCAGTTCGTAGGTCTCCTCGAGCGTGTACGGCTTGATCGTCTCGAGAGTCTGCTCGCGGTCCCAGGGGCAGCCGTCGGGTCCACGCAGGGTGGCCACGACCTGGCAGAGTTCGGCGACGGCGGGCAACAGCGTATCCAGGCAGGGCGGTTGGCCGGTCTGAGTGTTCATCGGTGCCCGCTGGTGGTGTAGGATGAGCCCGCATGATAACGACTCGCTGTCCGAGATGGAGATCCGTGAGATGACACGCCACGCCCCGATGACCCGATCCTGGTTGCCGGCCCTGCTGGTGCTCTGTGTGCTGGCGACACCGCTGGCCTTCTCGGCCGTCGACGAAGCCGAGGCCAAGCAGAAGGCCCGCCAGAAAGCGTTCATGGATTCGATGTCCGGGACCACACTGACCGGGTTCTTCAGCGTCGTCGGCGAAAAGAAGAACGCACCGCCCAACGAGGACAGCTACCAGATCAGCAAGGTCACCAAGGGGGGCAACTTCTTCCTGTTCCACGCCAAGTTCGGCGAAGCGAAGCTGCCGCCGCTGCCGCTGAGAGTCGTGTGGGCCGGCACCAAGCCGGTGATCACGATGGAAAAGATCGCCATCCCCGGCTTCGGGACCTTCTCGGTTCACCTGCTGATCGACGGCAAACGCTACGCGGGAACCTGGTCCCACGGCGAGACACTGGGACACATGTGGGGCACGATCAAGAAGACCGAGCAGAAGAAGTGAGCGGTCATCGGACTGACCCCATGTCGTGGCGGTCGACGTCGTGTCTTCTGGCGTGCGTGGTCCTTGCGGCCACAGCCTCGGCCACAGCCGCCGATTTGCCTCCCCTGGCCGACATCACCATCAAGTCGTCGCTCGATGGCTCGAGGGAACCCTCGAGAATCTGGGTCCCCGATCAGGCCAGGACCTCAAGAGTGCCGTTACTGGTATTTCTTCACAGTTGGAGCGGAGACTACCGGCAAGACAACTCGGCATGGTTGAAACAGGCGGTCTCTCGAGGCTGGATCTTTCTGCACCCCAACTTCCGTGGCCGCAACGACACGCCAGCCGCCTGCGGTTCCCGGCTGGCCCGCCAGGACATTCTCGACGCCATCGACTGGACCGCCGGGAAGTACCGCGTCGATGCGTCGCGGATCTACCTGGCCGGAGCCTCCGGCGGCGGCCACATGGCGTTGCTGATGGCCGGCCATCACCCCACACGGTTCTCGGCCGTCTCGGCGTGGGTCGGAATCACCGACCTGGCGGCCTGGTACCGCTTCCATCTCAAGGACGGCAAACCCCAGAACTACGCCCGCATGATCCTGAAGAGCCTGGGGAAGCCACCGGGCTCGTCAACCCGTGTCGATCTGCAATACGCCGATCGCTCGCCCGTCAGCGTCCTTGCGCACGCCGCAGACCTTCCCCTGGACTTGTGTGCCGGAGTTCACGATGGCAAGACCGGATCGGTGCCGATCCACCACACCATGCGGGCCTGGAACCTGGTCGCGCTGGCCCGCAAGGCTCCGCCATCGGCGTTGATCAGCAAAGCCGAAATGCAGCAGCTCTGGACCCAGGGCAAGCTGCTTGACCCGGGCTCGCACGAAGACAAGGTCGACCCCGAATTCGGTCGCCGTATCCACCTGCGACGTGGCAGTGGTCGATCACGAGTCTCGATTTTCGAGGGTGGCCACGAAGGCCTCGCCGATCCGGCCTGCAGATGGTTGGCACGACAGAAGCGAACGACTCGCCGCTAACGGTTGCGGCCACGGCCCGGCCAGCCCTTGGAACGGTAGATCGTTCGCCGGTTGCCCACCCGGGTGACGAACAGCGACTCGACCCCGACGGTCCTGCCGATCAGCTTCTGACCCTCGATCGGCCCCATCACGCTGATGGCCGAGGCCAGGGCGTCGGCGGTGGTCGCATCGGCGGCGATCACCGTCACGCTCGAAGAAGTCGTCAGGCCCAAGCCGGTCCTGGGGTCCAGGATGTGAGAATACCGCCGGCCGTCGATGGTCACCGATTGGTAGGCGTCACCGGAAGTGGCGATGGCGGTGTTGGACAACTCGAGCACCACGGCAGACTCGCGGCCGTCTTTGCCGGGCACCGCGAGTGATTCGACCTCGACCTTCCAGCCCTTTCGGCCCGGCGGAGGATCTCCCACGGCCAGGTCACCACTGCCGTCGACCAGGGACCTGGTGAACCCGCGCAAGGCCAGCACTTCCATCGCCCGATCGACCGCGTACCCCTTGGCAATGCCTCCGAGGTCCAACTGCATGCCCGCTCGTTTCAGGATCAGAGTCCTGCCGCGGCCGTCGACCTCCAGCAGCCGATACCCGACCAGCTCGCGAGCCTGCCGGAATCGGTCCCTGGGGGGGAGTTGCTTTTTCCGTCGTGCCCGTCGCCAGAGTTTCGTGAGCGGCCCGACGGTGACGTCGAAGGCTCCGCCAGAGCATTTCGCGACCTGCTGTGCACGCTGGAGCACGCGGGTAAGGTCCTGGCTGATGGGCATGGCCTGACCGGCTTTCGCCCGAGCACATAGCTGTCTCAACTCGCTGCTGGCCTGGTAATCGCTGCAGATCGAGTCGATCTGGGTGATGCGATCCAGCGCCGCGGTCGCAGCGCTATTTGCGGCTCCCTTTTTCGCCCCATACAATACGACGGTGAAGTCGACTCCCATCGCCTTGCGATGGAATTCGAATCTCGACAGCGGCTCCTCGGCCATCCCCGTCCGGAGCCCGAACAGGAGAACCCCGACCACGCCGACGACGATCACCCGGCCGTGTCGCTTCAATGCACTCCTCCCTCGCGGATTCACCATGCTCAAACTAACCCCTGCCAACTCGACGAGACAACCCGGATCCCGCATCGAAGCCCTCCGGTGGTCGACACTCGTGGCACTGGTCGCCATCGGCACGCTGTTAGTGCAAGCGACCTCGGCGGCACCGCCGATCACGCCGAAGGAGGCCGAGGCGAAGACGGCGGCTCAGATGAAGGCCTACTCGCAGAAGATCCCCGGCACCGCCACTCGGTTCGAGATGGTACCGATTCCCGCCGGCGAATTCGTGATGGGTAGCCCGGCCGGGGAAGCCGATCGCAAGCCCGACGAGGGGCCTCAGTTGAAGGTCAGGATCGAACCGTTCTGGATGGGTAAGCACGAGGTGACCTGGGACGAATACGACGTGTGGAGCTTCAATCTCGACATCCAACGCCGCAAGCTGGCCGGATTCAAGCCCACGCCGCTGGACAAGACCGCCGATGTCGTCACCCGGCCGACCAAGCCCTACACCGACATGACCTTCGGCATGGGACACAACGGGTACCCGGCCATCTGCATGACCCAACTGGGCGCCAAGATGTACTGCCGCTGGCTCTCGGCCAAGACCGGGCACTTCTACCGGCTGCCGACCGAGGCCGAATGGGAATACGCCTGCCGGGCCGGAACCACCACCGCCTACCATTTCGGCAACGACCCCAAGAAACTCGGAGACTACGCCTGGTACTACGACAACAGCGACGAGGCCTACCACAAGATCGGGCTCAAGAAACCCAACCCCTGGGGCCTGTACGACATGCACGGCAACGTCTGCGAATGGGTGCTCGACGCCTACTCGGCCAAGCACTACTCGGTGTTCGCACAAAAGCCCGGACCCCTCCGCCCCCTGCAACTGCTCAGACAGTCCAAGAAGCTCTACCCCAGGATCGTCCGCGGCGGCAGCTGGGACGACGATCCCGAAATGCTGCGAGCCGCCAACCGGATCTTCTCGAGCGAAGAATGGAAAATGCAGGACCCGCAGCTGCCTCAGAGTATCTGGTATCACACCGACGCGCTGTTCGTCGGTTTCCGGATCATCCGGCCGCTGAAGGCACCGCCCGAGTCGGTCCGCCGCAAGTACGACCTCGACGCAGCCGCCGAAATCAAGAACGACGAGTGAGCCGAGGGTCCCGACGTTCAGACCGAAAACACCCGGTCCATCCGTTGCGAGATGTCCTTCAGCCGCGCGGCGTCTCCGCCACGAACCTCGGCGGTGGCCCAGCCCGAAAACTCGATCTCCGCCAGGGCCTTCATCACCGCCGGCCAGTCGCAGTCGCCGTCGCCGATCTTCACCCCGAACCCGGCATACGGCCCCTTCTGGTTCTGCAGCTTGCGGCTGTACTCTTTGATGTCGAGCTTCTTGATCCTGGAACCGAGCGTTTTGATCCACTGCTCGGGCCAGCCAAAGCGGACCACGTTGCCGACGTCGAAATAGACGCCCACCAACGGACTCTTCAACTCGTCGACGAACCGAGCCGTCTCGATCGGGCTCAGCAGGAAGTTGTTCCAGACGTTCTCGATCAGGATCTGGATGCCCAGGTCCTCGGCCAGCGGCAGGCATTTGCGGATCTCGGCCTGAGACCGCTTGTAGGCGTCCTGGTAGGACACCTGCTTGTTGCAGACGCCCGGTACCAGCAGCGCGCTGGTTGCACCGTAGGCCTTGGCGTCCCGGATCGCCCCCAGGAAACTCTCGCGGCCCTGGGTACGAACCTGTTTGTCCTGGTGCGAAAACGGCTTGCGCCAGTGGTCGTAACCCACGACGCCATGGACAACCAGGCCCGTCTTGTCCCGTGCCCGGTGCACCTCGTCGTGATCCAGCCGAACGTTGATGTCGACACCGGAGAAACCCTGGTCCAGCAGCAGGCGGAACTTCTCTTCAACACTCCCCTTGCCGGCAACCATACCGTACTTGACCGCCTTGCGGAGCTTGACGCGGTGAGCCTTGGTCTCGGCAGCAACCAACCCCTGCTGCCAGAGCACCGAGCCGGTGGCGAGGGCCGTGGAGGCCAGGAACGAGCGGCGGTTGATCGAAGCGGACATCGGAGACTCCTTGGCCGGCCAACAACCGGCAGCACTGACAAGACGGCAGAATTCCAGCAGACGATTCAATCGGCAGTTTAGCCACTCCGGGTGACTGATTCCCACTCGGTGCGGGGTCGCCCCGGCCAAATCAGTTGTGCTATCCTGAGGGTGTTGACTCCACTGTCGAACATCCCCCGATCCGAACATCTCAAGAGAACCGGCAGCGGCTTGGCCGCAAACCAGGAGACTTTCTTGATGACCACATCACGACGTGACGTTTTGAAGAAGACGGCGGCGACGGTGGGTGGAGCCGCCCTGGCGTCGCTCAACGCCGGTGTCTTTGCCGCCCAGAGTACCGAGACTTTGAAGATCGGCCTGGTCGGTTGTGGTGGTCGAGGTGGTGGAGCGGCAGTCAACGCACTTTCGGCCGATCCCCACACCCGCCTGGTCGCCCTGGGCGACGTCTTCGGCGATCGGCTCGACGGCAAACTGACGGCCTTGAAGAAATCGGGCGTCGGCGACCGGGTCGACGTGGCGCCGGAGATGCGGTTTGCCGGATTCGACAACTTCAAGCACGTCGCCGACAACGTCGACGTGGTCCTGTTGGCCACTCCGCCTCACTTCCGACCCCAGCACCTGCGTTACGCGGTCGAGGCGGGCAAGCACGTGTTCGTGGAGAAGCCGGTCGCCGTCGATGCTCCGGGAATCCGCAGCGTGATGGCCTCGTGCGAGATGGCAGCCAAGAAGAATCTCTCGATCGTCTCGGGCCTCTGCTGGAGATACCACCAGGGCATGCGCGAGACCTTCGCACGGGTGCTCGACGGGACGATCGGCAACATCACGGCACTGCAGTGCAGCTACAACAGCGGAGGCGTCTGGGACCCAAGAGTCACTCGCGACAAGTGCAAGAGCGACATGGAGTACCAGATGCGCAACTGGTACTACTACACGTGGCTCTCGGGCGACTTCAATGTCGAGCAGCACGTGCACAGCCTCGACAAGATGGGCTGGGCCATGGGAGACAAGCCGCCGATCCATGCCAGCGGCAGCGGAGGTCGGCAGCAGCGGACCGAGGCGAAGTACGGCAACATCTTCGACCACTTCAACATCGTCTACGAGTACGAGAACGGGGTGAAGGCGTTCGCCCGCTGCCGCCACTTCCGCGGTTGCTCCAACGATGTCACCGACCACATCTTCGGCACCAAGGGCCGCGTCGACGTGATGCGACATCGTATCTACGACATGGCCGGTAACGAGACCTGGAGATTCAAGGGACGCAGCAAGTCGATGTACCAGGTCGAGCACGACGAGTTCTTCGCCAGCATCCGATCGGGAAAACCGATCAACAACGGCGACTACATGAGCAAGAGCTCGATGCTGGGGATCATGGGTCGGATGGTTGCCTACACGGGTAAGCAGCTGAGCTGGAAGCAGATGATGGACTCGAAGCTCGACCTCAAGCCGCCCAAGTACGAGTTCGGCGAGCTCGAGGCTCGACCGGTGGCCATCCCCGGCGTGACGCCATTTGTTTGACTCGTTTGACTCGTTTGATTGGTTTGAAACGGTCTAACGGGCGTCAGTCGCTCTTCTCGTCAGCGGTGGTCCGGCGGATCAGCTCGGTCCGCTTCCGCAGCTCGAGGTGCTCGCGGATCATGTCGCGATTGACCTCGACGTAGGTAACGTATTCGACTCCCCCGAGTTCAAACACCTGGCTGATGACCCGGGTGGCCGCGGTCTTCTGCACCCAGGACATGCGTTCCCAGCCCGAGAGGGCCTCGAGTGCCTTGTCGGTCGACTCGAGGTCGATGGGTTTTGGCGCGATCGGCTGGCCGATGAGTTTCTGGCCATCCGGTTCCCACCACTTCGGGTCCTCCTTCTGCTCGGGCGAGGCCCACCAGAAGACTCCCACCACGACCGCCAGCAGCAGGATCACGGTCAGTGTCGTCCGTCGAGCCGACCACGACGGCAACTTGTCGTCGCGACCCCCACGGTCATCCGCTCGGGGGCCTGGCAGAGTGACCTGGCGGTAGATGTCTTCAGGGTTCATGAGCCGTACACGTGGCGACTAGTCACCAAACGCATCGTCGAAGCGGTGTCCCGAGGGGGCAAAGTCGACGTTCTTGACGAACTGGCAGGCCTCGGCCGCACCCTGCTCGCGGTCCATCCCGATGTCTTCCCACTCGATCGACAGCGGACCCTGGTACTCGATCGCATTGAGCGAGCGGATGATCTCCTCGAACCTCACCCCTCCACGACCGACACTGCGGAAGTCCCAGCCTCGCCGTACGTCGCCCCAGACCAGGTGACTGGTCAGGATGCCGCTGCGGCCGTTGAGCGTGACCGAGGCGTCCTTCATGTGGACGTGGTAGATGCGGTCGGGGAAGAAGCGGATGAACTCGACCGGGTCGACCCCCTGCCAGATCAGGTGACTGGGATCGAAGTTGAACCCGAACTCCTCGCGGTTGTCCAACGCCTGCAGCGAGCGTTCGGCCGAGTAGATATCGAAGGCGATTTCGGTCGGGTGCACCTCGAGCGCGAACTTCACCCCGCACTCCTGGAACACATCCAGGATCGGGTTCCAGCGTTCGGCCAGCAGGTCGAACCCGGCATCGATCATCGCCGGCGGGGTCGGTGGGAAGTCGTAGATCAAGTGCCAGATACTCGAACCGGTGAACCCGTTGACCACCTCGACTCCCAGCTTCTGAGCCGCCCGGGCCGTGTCCTTCATTTCCTGGATCGCTCGCGAGTTGACTCCATCGGGGTCACCGTCGCCCCAGATCTCCGGAGACAGGATCGACTGGTGCCGCTCGTCGATCCGATCGAGCACGGCCTGTCCGACGAGGTGATTGGAGATCGAGAACAGTTGCAGGTCGTACTTCTCCAGCAGGTCACGTTTTCGAGAACAGTAGGTGTCATCCTCGAGTGCCTTGCCCACCTCGAAGTGGTCGCCCCAACACGCCAGCTCCAGCCCGTCGTAGCCGAATTCGACGGCCTTCTTGCAGAGTTCCTCGAGCGGCAGGTCGGCCCACTGGCCGGTAAACAGGGTCACGGGGCGGGCCATGGCTCTTCCTTCTTGCGTCGTTGCGAACGGGCTCTTGGTGTTGCTTGGGGATGCGTCGGTTGGGGCAGCTTCGAGCATTCCGCTGCCGTGTGCCGCCCGGCGGTGGGCAGCTTGCCGCGACAGGTCAAACTAGTTCGGCTCAACCGGAAAGTCAACGACCCACCAGCGGCACCAGCAGCACTCGGCGGTAGGTGATTCCCCCGGCGATGCCATCCAGGGCCACGTGCCCGGCCGCGGGCAGCTCGGGGTTGGTCACCGTCGTCATCAGCACCGGTTGACCGTTGATCTGGACCCGCACCGAGTCACCGTCAACCCGCAGCTTCAGCGCATTCCACTCTCCGGTCGGCTTGACCGCGTTGACCGACGGCGGAGCGACCCCGAACAGCGACCCGGTGGAGAACTGGTCGGCGGTGACTCCAGCGTCGCTTGAGAGTTGGACCTTGAGTGCTGCGGTGGTGGGGTTGCCGCTGCCGGCGTACCGGAAGAAGACTCCACCCTGTCCCGTCTCACCCTCGGTCTTCCATTCCAGGCTCAATTCGAACCCCGCCATTTCGCGGGGCGAGACCACCAGGCTCCCGGCCGCACGGCCCCCCGCCGCCCGCCAGGCCACTCCGTCGATCTCCCAACGCCGCGATCCTCGCCTGGTCCACTTCCCCAGCGAATACAGCGTGTTGAACGTGGCGGGCACCTGCTTGGCAGCCGACGACCTGGCATACTTCTTTTCGATCGCCGCCAGCAGCGGCAGAGCTCTCTCGGGCCGATCCCTGGCGATCTCCGCACGGGCCTCGAACAACAGCCTCAGCCCCTGCCGATCCACGAATTGCACACCGGCCGACCCGGCCCGAGCCAATCGCCGCGCCACCGAGGTGCCTCGACCCTTCAGGTCGTGAAACAGGAAGACTCCCAGCCGCAGCCGTGCCGCGGTGTCGTCGTCACCCAAGGTCGGCTCGACCAATCCCACCAGGTCGCTGGCAGCCATCTTGATCAGCGGACGCTCGACCGGCTTGGCCTGCCCCCGTGCTACCAGGATGCCCTTCTCGAACCTGACGAACTTCAGCCGCACGCTGCCGATCCTGACCGGGTCGTCGGGCTTCATCGCCGCCACCACACGTCGAGCGTCCTTCCAGAACATCTCGATCAACGCCAACTCCTCGGCATCCCACTTCAACAACTCGGCCGAATCCGCCATCGACTTGTCACGCCGGGCGGCGGCCAGTTGAGCCGTCGCGGCGGTGTAATCGCGTGCCCCCAGCAACCGCTGCCAGCTGTCCCGGTATTCGCTCAGAGCCAACCTCGGGACGGCCGGCTTCGCGGCAGCCGACCCCGGCTTGTCCTTGGCCGATCCGTTCTTCTTCTTCGACGCCAACGCCTTGGGATCGATCACCAGACCCGGCGCCGGTGTCCCCGGCTCGGAATTCCCGGCCATCTTCTTTCCAGGCTTTCCCGCCTTGTCAGACTGGGCAACGACGGCTCGAGGCGGCGCGGGAACTCCAACAACCGGCACACCCCGGTTGGGCCGTTCGTGCAGCCGGACCATCATCATCGGCTCGCCCTCGTCGGGGCCGCGGCTGTAGACCAGCCATCGCTCGTCGTCGCTGACGGCGAACTGGCGAGCCAGTGGGTCGTCGACGTAGTCGGGCAGTTCGAGTTCTGCCACGGTCGCGTCCTCGGCAAATCGGCCTCGCAGCGATGTCCGCCGCCAACGGACCAGGGTCTTGCCGTCGAAGACGTACTGCCGCAGCCCGTTGGCAGACAGGCAGGGACGGGTGCCGGGCAATTCGCTCGGCTCGGCGTCACCGAACGGAGCATCCCGCTTGGACCGAGATGCATGAAAACTCGAAGACTTCTCACCCAACGCCTCGACCCAGAACAGGTGCAGGCCTCCACCAAGTACCTGCGCGGCGGTCCATTTCGGTGAGGTCCTGGGGCTCGAGACCAGCGCCCGCTTGTCGTCGAAGGGTCGCAGCGTCCCGGGTCGGATCGCACTCCAGATCGTCGCCGTCTCGGGGACCGCGTACACGAGCAGTCCTGCCGAGGTGACACTCGGCGAGGCCCGGCGATCGCGGCCGCGAGTGATCGGCACGAACTGCGGCTGGTCGAATTCGTCGAAGGAACTGGGACGCGTCGCGAAATAGACACCCTGGCCCTGTGCGCCGTCGGCGACGAACCACAGCGAGAGTCCATCGGAGCCCAGCCAGGGGTCGCGGGGACGCCCCACCGCATTGATCGCCTCGATCGGCACCGCCTCGCCCAGCCTGGCATCGACGAACCAGCGGGTCGACAGCATCGCGCTGGTCCCCTCGCGTGGCTCTGCGAAGACCGCATCAACCTGCTTGGCCGCTACGTTCACCTGACGGGTCTGGTCCTGGAACCCGCGACGGACGATCGTCACGGCGTGAGACCCCTTGGGAGCGGTGACCACGCAGGGGGTCAACTGCGGCTTGCCGCCGGCATCGTAGACCCGCTGATCGTCGATCAGCACAGTGGCTCCCACCGGAGTCGTCTCGACCCGGATCGTGCCCGTGGCCCGAGACGCAGAAGGTAAAGCGACAGCCGGATTCGCTCCCCCTGCCCCGCCCCCTGCCCCGCCCCCTGCCCCGTCGGCATCACCGCTTCCCTGTGCCGCTCCGTCGGCATCATCGAGATTCCCGCCGCCGCCACCTCCCAGCATCAGCAGCAGCACGACCGCGACCACGCCCAGTACACCGGTGATGGCCAACGGCAACCACGCCGGTCGACCACGTGCCGTCCGTCGTGCCCTGGCCTTCGGAGCCCGGGTGGCCGAGGAGGTCCGGCCGCGGTTTCGAGCCACCACCGGCGACTCCGAGACCTCGATCTCGGGAAGAACCGACTCCCCAGAAGCCTCGATCGGAAACCGCTTGCCGCATTCCGGACAACGTGCGGTCTGACCCACGACCGAATGGTCGGGAAAAACCAGTTGCCGTTGGCAACCCGGGCAGGCAATCGAGAGGCTGGACATGGCCGAGCGGTTGGGCGAGCGGTTGACCGTCAAAGCAGTGGGTTCAGGTCCATCCTAGACGTTTTCGACCTCTTTGCCACGTGCTGTCGACGTGCGGCCGTCACAGCCGCTACAGCCGGACCCGCCGCTGATCACCACCCGACACACAAGCTCCCCCCGCCCCGCCACGCTGCTAAGATGAAAGCCGCCGGGCCGAACCGTCATCGGCACGCCGCTCTCTTGCTCCCCGATTCTTCCTGATTCTTCCTGATTCTTCCCGATACGGCCCACCCGGCCAGCCCACTCCATGCGCAGCGAATCGGAAACTCCGTTCCACGAGGGAGACTTCACGATCCCGGTCGCCGACCGGGTCCGCAGGTTGCCTCCGTACCTCTTCGGTCGGATCAACGACCTGAAGCAGAAGAAGCGGGCCGAGGGTGTGGACGTGATCGACCTGGGGATGGGCAACCCGACCGATCCTCCCGATCCGCTGATCATCTCGAAGATGGCCGAGGCGGTCGAGGATCCTCGGAACCACCGCTACAGCGTCTCGTCGGGGATCGAGAATCTGCGTCGCGAGGTGGCTGCGAGGTACTGGAAGCGGTACGGCGTCAGGCTCGAGCCCGACGACGAGGTGATCGCGTGCATTGGTTCCAAGGAAGGCTTCAGCCACATGTGCCTGTCGCTGATGGGGCCCGGCGACACCGCGATTGTCCCCTCGCCGTCGTTCCCGATCCACGTCTACTCGGTGATGCTCGCCAGCGGAAACGTGATCTCTCTGGACTGCCGCGACCCCGACGCCTTCCTGTCCAACATCGCCTACGCCTGCCAGCACCTCGAGCCCAAGCCCAAGGTCGTCATCGTCAACTTCCCTCACAACCCGACCACGACCTGTGTCGAGTCCGACTTCTACGTCGACCTGGTTCGATTGGCCAAGCGGTATGGCTTCCTGGTGATCAGCGACTTCGCCTACGCCGACATCTGCTTCGACGACTACCAGGCCCCCAGCTTCCTGGCCGCACCGGGTGCACTCGAGGTCGGAGTCGAGTTCACCACGATGAGCAAGGGGTACAGCATGGCCGGGTGGCGGATCGGCTTCTCGGCGGGCAACTCCGAGATGATCCGCGCCCTGGCCACCATCAAGGGCTACTACGACTACGGCATCTTCCAGCCAATCCAGATCGCCGCGATCATCGCCATGCGTCATTGCGACGCGGCGGTCCAGAGCGTGACGGCCGAGTACCAACAACGTCGCAACGCACTCTGCGATGGGCTCGAACGACTCGGCTGGGACGTGACACGGCCCCGTGGAGGCATGTTCATCTGGGTCCCCATCCCCAAGCCCTGGTCCGAAATGGGTTCGATCGAGTTCGCTCTGAAGCTGCTCGATGAGGCCGGTGTGGCCTGCAGCCCGGGACGAGGGTTTGGCGAGGAGGGTGAGGGGTTCCTGAGACTGGCGATCGTCGAGAACTCGCAACGGCTCCGCCAGGCCGTCAGACAGATCGACCGCTGCCTGAAAACCGAAACCACGACCACCGGTTCCTGATCGATATCTCGGCCGCCTGCGGGCAGTTGTCCCCCGGGAAGTCGAGCAAGAACACGAACGCAGTGGTCTTGGTCTGTACACCCAACCGATCTCCTGTGATAGACTGCTGGTGGACACGGGCTGACATGGCTGCGGAGCCGTCCGATGCTCCATGACTCTCACATTCCCATCGTCGATTCCGGCGTCGCCGGCGACGCCGCTTCGGCGACGGTCTTGACCGACCTCGAAACCGCACCCACTCTCGAAGAATCCGTCGAGCTTGCCGTGGCGGATGCCGGGGACGTCTGGGGCGAAGGTGCCCACAACCCGTTTCGAGACTGGAAGCCCGACGGCGAATTCGGGCCGGAAGTTTCTGTCGATGACGACGGGGTGATCGAGCTCGAGTTGGCCGAGGACCTCGAATCGGACGACGCCACCCGGCGATTGGGAGTGGCCGGCACGGTGGTCAGCCTGCTGCTGCACGCCTGGGTCGTCTTCAATCTCTCGGGACTCTTCGTCGACCCCGACAACTCGCCGCCGGTCCCACCGACGATCGAGACGGTGATGAACGAGCCGGTGGAGCTGGAGGAGATCGAGGAGCAGATCGACTACGAGCTGGCCAACCCGGACGAGCGTGAGTTGGAAGTCCGCGAGGTGATCAACTCGACCAGCGTCGGCATTGCCCAGAACGACAACCCCGAACCCCAGGCTCCGCCGACCCCCGAACTCCAGCAGCCTCCGACCGAACTGCAGCAGGCCGCCTACGACATCCCCGAGGGGATCGAGGTCGACGACCGGATCGTGGTCAAGGGCACCGTCGGCGAAGCGATCGTACAACTCGAATCGGCACTCGACCTGGTCACCTGGGAAATCGCCAACAACCTGAAAGAGCGGAAGGTGATGGTCGTCTGGATGCTCGACGCATCGGGCAGCCTGGTGGGCCAGCGGAAGCTAGTGAAAAAGCGGCTGAAGCGGATTTATGGTGAGCTGGAGGCCCTGGAGCGGACCGGGCAGCTGCCGATGCGTGACCAGCCGCTGCTCTCGGCCGTCGTCTCCTACGGACAGAAGACCACCTACCTGACCAAGTCTCCCACCGACAAGTTCTCCGAGATCGAGAAGGCGTTTGCGGCGTTGAAGCCTGACGAGAGCGGCAGGGAGAACGTGTTCACGGCGGTCTACCAGGTGATGGGCATGTGGGGTCATTACCGCAACAAGCAGGGCCGCCAGATCATGCTGGTGGCGATCACCGACGAGGCCGGTGACGACCATGGTGCACCGCTGGAGGCGGCGATCGCCCGCTGTCGCCGCAAGGGGGCCAAGGCCTACGTGATCGGACCCTCAGCCCCGTTTGGGGCCCGACTGGGCTACGTGCCCTATGTCGCCCCCGAAAACGGCAAGACCTACCAGCTCCCCGTGGACCTCGGCCCCGACGCTGCGATCCCCAGCCTGGTCCGACTGCCCTTCTGGTTCTCCGGACCACAGTACGACCGCCCACCACTCTCCTCGGGATTCGCACCCTACGCACTGGCCCGGCTGGTCACCGAGACCGGCGGGATCTACTTCATGTCGAACATGACGACGATGGCCGGGCTGGCTCCACTGGGCAGCTACGACGCGGCGGCCATGCGACCGTTTGAACCCGACTACAGCTACTCCTCGCCCGCCGATTGCCTCAAGAGCATCTCCAATCGACCTCTGCGAATGGCCGTCTACAACGCCTCGATGACCAGCCGACAGTTCCGGGCCAACAGCACGCCCCGGCTGGACATCCGCGTCACGCCGGGCAACTTCAAGCAGGTGGCCGGCGACGCACAGAAGTCGGTCGCCGAGAGCATGCTGATGATCGAGCAGATCCTGCAGGCGTTCCCGCGAGGCATCGAGCAGGCCTATGCCACAGAGCTGTCACCTCGATGGCGGGTCGCCTTCGCCCTGGCCTACGGTCGGCTGCTGGCTCAGAAAGTCCGCTGCATGGAATACAACTACGCCTGTGCTCAGCTAAAGAATGACCTGACACCGCAGGATGTCGGCAGCACGTCCAATCACTGGATCTTCCGACCCGACGACAAGCTCAACTATGCAGCCCCGCTCAAGAAGACCGCCCGCCAGGCAACCGAGTGGCTCGAGAAGGTGGTCAACGAGGCTCCGGGGACTCCCTTTGCGGTCATGGCCGCTCGCGAATTGAAGGACCCGCTGGGGTTGAGAGTGATCCAGCGGTTCGTGCCACCGGTGCAGAGGCGACCGGGTCGTCCGAACGCCGCGGCACCCAACCGGCCCCGGGTGCTCTTCGCGAACAAGAAGAAGAACACCCCGCCGCCACGACCGGCTCCGCCGCCGAAGCCGCCCAGGCTGCCCAAGCTCTAGGCGATCACCAGGCCGACCGCATCGCATCAATCGCTCACGCTCAGCCAGCCGGCGACGGACTCCCGGCCAACTCCAGCCGACGTGCCTCGATCTGCTCGGACAACACCTCGTTGTAGACGAACAGCGCCGGAGTGCCGCCGGTGTGGACAAAGACCACCGGCTGGTCCGGGTCCAACTGACCGGTGCGGATGTGATCGATCAACCCGGCCAGTGCCTTGCCGCTGTACGACGGGTCGACCAGGATCCCCTCGGTCCGCGCCAACACCGCCATCGCCTCCAGGCATCCCGGTGTCACCTCGCCGTAACCCGGTCCCACGTACTCCTCGAACAACTCGATCTCATCGCGCTCAAATGTCACATCCACCCCGATCCGCTCACCCGCCTCGGTCGCGATCTTGGCCATGTCGGCCCGGGTATCCCAGGGCCAGACGATCGGAGCCACGTGGCGGATCGGGTAGTCGGCACCCATCGCCGCGGCCGCCAGGACCATGCCGGCACCGGTCGAGCCGGCCGAGCAGCCATAGACCGCCTGGGGCGACCAGCCCCCGGGAAACGATTCCAGTACCGAGTCCTCGCGTGACTGCTCGATGATCTCCACCAGGCACAACACGTAGCTGACCGCCGCCAGGCTCTTGACCGTGTACCGATCCCACTCGTACACGTTGCGGCCCGCACTGCGGTACTCCTGGGCCACCTCCAGGATCCTCGCGTCCACCTCCGGACCCACCTGGCCGTCGATGATCTCGACGTGAGCACCCACGAGGTGATCCAGCAGCAGGTTGCCCTGCACCAGGTCGGGTCCGTCGGCCGGCTTGCCCCGACCCAGCACCAGGTGAATGTCGAGACCCGCCTTGGCACACGCCGCGGCCGTCTGGCGGCAGTTGTTGCTCTGGATACCCGCACCCCAGACCACCAAGTCGGCACCCTTCTGCAGTGCGTCAGCGATCAGGAACTCGTTGTGACGGGTCTTGTTGCCGCCAAACGCCAGCCCCGTGCAATCGTCTCGCTTGATGTACACCGGCGGACCGCCGATCGCCTGGGTGAATCTCGGCAGGTACTCAAGCGGGGTCGGCAGATGACCAAGTGTGTAGCGAGGCAACTGCGCCACCTGCTCACGCAAGTCCTCGGTCGTCAGGGTGTTCGCAACCTCGGCCATCACATCGCCTCCCACTGGGTGTCTCGACAACGAACGCGACCCGGTGATCGCCTACTTGGTCTCGACAACCCAGATGTTGCGGAAACGAACCGGGTCACCGTGGTTCTGCAAGAACAGCGCGCCGGGCTTCTCGTCACTCTGGCCGCCACCGGCAGTGAGCTTCAACGTCAACTTGTCGTGGATCACCACTCCGTTGTGACGAATCGTGGTCACGGCCGGAGCCACCTTCTTGCCCGCCTTGTCGAACTTCGCCGCGGTGAACACGACGTCGTAGGTCTGCCAGCTCAAGGGAGGCAGGCACATGTTGACGCTGGGGCGGGCCACCTTGTAGATGCCACCGCACTCGTTGTCGAGACCCGCCAGCCCGAAGCTATCCAGGACCTGGCACTCGTACTGGTCCAGCAGGTACATGCCGCTGTTGCCGCGGCCTTGGCCGCGAGCGTAGGGCATGAACGGGGTGCGGAATTCCAGGTGCAACGTGAAGTCGCTGAACTTCCGCTTCGAGCGGACACCGACATTAAGCAGCTTGTCGGCTTCCAGCTTGCCGCCCTGGAAGTGTTCGGCGGTGCTGCCGTCAAAGAGCACCACGGCCCCCTTGGGAGCCTTCGCACCCAGTGTCGCGGACTTCCGCATCACCTTCTTCGCACTGAAGGCGACATCGTCCTCAGCCGTGCCGCTGAACACTCCGCCGGCCACGCCGCCGGTGATGTTGCGGCCCTTGAACGTCACCTTGCCACCGGCCGTCTGGCCCTTGAGCCGGGTCCTGGTCTTGCCGTCCCAACCCGCACCGGGCAAACCTCCGGCATAAAGCACCGCGTTGAAGCCACCCTTGCCCTGTGCGATCACCTGGATCCCCAGCTTCCGCGCCTTACCGATCGTCCCCTCGTACTCACCCTGCACGGCAAAGTCGGGACCGGCCGACTTGGCATCCAGGAACGCGGTCTTGGCGTTCTGAGCCTGCAACGAAACGGACGTGGTGGCCAGGATCGCGGTGGTCAACAGCAGGTGACGGATCTTCATCGGCGCGGCCTCCGGTGTCGGGGAGAATCTTCAATGGTGGTCGTCATTCCAGAGCGTCATCAGCTTACTCGGACACAACCGGGGACTCCAGCGCGGGCACCCTTGCAGGTTCAGCAGTCCGAGACCGCCGCCGCAGTCAGCGCATCCAACACCGCAGCGTCCTCCTGAGACAGCACGCTGCGGAGATCGACCAGGACACGGTCGTGCTGGATCCGGACAAACATCCGCACCGCACCGGTTCTGAGTCGCAAACCCAGTTCCTCGGCCGAAACCCCCGCCAGCTGAATAGCCAGCACCGCCGTGGGCATCTCGGCACCCGGCAGCGACCCGCCGCCGACCAGGGCGGTTTCGCAGAGCACCTCGACACTGACCCCCTCGACCTCACCCAACCGCCCGGCCAATGCCTCGGCCCGCCCGATGAGTTCCGCCTCGCTGGCCGCCAGCAGCCTGAGCACCGGCACCTCGGCAATCGCCTCGCCTCGCCGGTACGAGTCCAGGGTCGCGGTCAACGCGGCCAGGGTCAGCTTGCCCACGCGGACGGCTCGAGCCAACGGGAATTGCCGAATCGGTTCCACGTAGCGGCTCTTGCCCAGGATGATCCCCGCCTGCGGACCGCCCAGCAGCTTGTCACCACTGCCCAGAACCACGTCGGCATCGGCCGCCAGGCTGTCCTTGAACGTCGGCTCGACGGGCAACCCGAACTGCGACACGTCGATCATCGCTCCGCTGCCGATGTCGTCGATCGCCACCAGGTCGTGTTCGTGAGCCAGGGGCGCCAACTGCTCGATGCCCGGTGCATCGGTGAAACCGATGACCTTGTAGTTGGAAGTGTGCACGTGCATGATCGCCGCAGTCTGGGGACCGATCGCTTCGGCGTAGT
>CAUZJR010000002.1:0-44377 GCA_963580005.1 Planctomycetota bacterium | reverse complement strand
CGGTCGGTCCCCTTGTGCTTGGGGATGATCGAGAGCATCTGTTGCAGGCACTCGACCCGTTCCTCGGCCGAGCCCGCGCGGCGGTAGGCGTCTTCGGCTTTCTGGTACTGGGGCGTGAGATTGGCAGGCATGCTTGAGGCGGGCCGGGAATGGATCGGGAATAGATCGGGAATGGATCGGGAATGGATCGGGAATGGATCGGGGGCAGGCCGGCGGCAGGCCGGCGGCAGGCCGGCGGTGGCTCATTGTATCGACGCGTCATCCTGCCCGAAACGACCGATCACCACCACCGGCCAGCAGCCCAGTCCGGCCACCGACTCGATGTCGCTGTCGTCTCTGACCAGCACCAGGCCACTCTCGGCGGGCAGCCCCGAGAAGTCGACGTCGCCCGGGTGACGCCACTCGTGTTCGGTTGTCCAGTCGAGACGGCCGGGACCTCGCGATGAGGCGGGCTGTTCGAAGGGGTCGTCGCCGAGCAGCTCGGAGCGAGTGCGGTACACGACCGGTTGGGCTCCCCGGCCGATCAGCCAGTCGCGAGAAATGGCCAGCCCGAACGGTTCGAAGTCCCAGCGGCCACGGTGAGCTCGAAAAATGCGGCGGGTGGCGAGTTGCCCGAGCGGGCAGGCGGTGAAGCTGACCGCCGGTGAGGCTCCCCGGACCGGCCGGGAGACCGCCCGCAGACGACGCTCGATCAGGATCCTCCGCAAGGTCGCCTCGACAGAGTGGTCCGCCGTGGCCCGGCCCAGGATCAGGTCGTCCAGGTAGTTCTCGGTGGACTGGCCCGGCCAGGCACCGGAACACTCGCGAGTGCAATGGACCAGCCAGTCGTTCGAGTCGATCTCGAGGCGAGTCGCCAGGCGGACCGACGACGGCCCCCGTTGAGGTGCCTCGAGGGTCTCGACCCGAGGAAGAAACCGGTGGGCTCCGAGTGACTCCCATCGGGAGGCGATCGGAGTGGGAACCAGTGAGTCGAGTCCGGACACGTAGAGCCTGTGACGCTGGCCTTCAGGTCGTGCGAGCAGTTCATCGATCAAGGCCCTGGTCCTGCTGCGGCTTCGAGTCGCCAGCACGATCACTGTATCGGCGTCGCAGACGGCCAGGAGGTCGCGGTCAGACCTCGCCACTCCCTGGACCTCGATGCTCTCGACCTCGTGGCCGAACAGCTCGGCACAGCGTCGCAGATACGGGGCTGAGGTTGTACCGCCGACGCTCAGCAGCGTGGACCCCTCGGGCAACAACTCTCTGCACACCGTCGACAGGGCGGCGAACCATTCGCGACGGCGATGCGGCCAGCGGCCCAGGTGCGAACTGACCAGGGCGATCCGCCGCGGCGGATCTTCGGGCAACGGGACGCAAGGCGATGAACCGGACATCTCTTGACTCGTAGACGGTGCTCGAGCGCCTCCCCGGCCACCATCGTGCAACGGCACTGGATGTTAATATAGCGAATCCTGGTGGGTTTGCGACGATTCGAGTCGAGGTGTGTTGTTGGGGTCGAAGTTTGCGGCGTGTTGAGAGTCGGCAAGGGTGTGGGTATCATCGGGCCGGAGTAACGAATCAATCTCGGATGATCTGTTGAGTTCGCAATCCGGCTTCCGGCTTCCGGGTTCGCGGCGACGCCAGAAAATGGGGGACTGAGAATGCGAGGCCAAGGAGGAGGCTCGCGGCCGTTGTTGCGGCTGGTCTGTGGCATGCTGGTCGCGTCGATGCTGTCGACGCCGGTGGTGGCTCAGGAGACCGATGCCGAGAAGGCGGCGACGCGAGATTACGTCGTGGCCCAGGGCTTCCAGAAGAAGCGGCTCTACGGCGACGCGGTGACGCGTTGGAAGAGTTTCCTGACGGCTCATCCCAAGAGTGTCCGTCTGCCGGCCGTGCGTCTGAATCTTGCCGTCTGCCATCTTCAACTCAAGCAGTATCCCGAAGCGGCCACGACGCTGCGTCAGCTCTTGAAGCTCAACCCCCAGTACAAGCTCGCTGACCGGGTGCAGTACAACCTGGGCCTGGCGATGGACAGCATCGCGGTCGGTTCGGGCAAGGCGTCGGATTTCGAGGCGGCTGCGGTGGAATACGGTCATGTGGCCCAGCGTTATCCCAAGAGTGCCTTTGCGTTGCCGGCGTTGTATTACCAGGCCGAGTGCCTGTTTTCGGCCGAGAAGCTCGAGGGTGCTGTTGCGGTCTACACCAAGGCGTTGGCGTTGAAGCCTTCGCCCAAGCTCGAACCCGACATCCTGTACGGGCTGGGCACGGCCCAGGAGCAGTTGGAGAAGCACGCCGATGCGGTGGTGACCTACCAGAGATTTCTGAAGGCATTTGCCAAGCGTCCCGAGTCTCCTGAGATCACGTTGCGATTAGGCCTGTGCCTGTTCCGGCAGAAGAAATTTGTCGAGTCGCAGCCACTGTTTGCCCAGGCCGCGGCGGTGAAGGACTTCCCGCAGGCCGACCTGGCCCTGCTTCAACAGGGTCACGCGATGCGTCAGCAGGACAAGTTGGCCGATGCGGCTACGGTGTTCGAGTCGTTGCCGACGAAGTTTGCCAAGAGTGCGTTGATCGCCGAGTCGATGTTGTTGGCGGGCAAGTGCCGTTTCGGGGTCGAGGACTACACGAAGGCTCAGCAGGCCCTGGTCCGTGCGGCGGGGGATCCGAAGGCGGCCGAGGCGGCCGAGGCATCGGCGTGGTTGGGACGGACGCTGGTGAAGTTGAAGAAGCCGGCCGACGCGGTGGTTGTCTACGACAAGGCGATCGGGACATTTCCCAAGAGTCCCCGTTTGCCCGAGCTGGTCTATTTCCGTTGCGAGGCGTTGTATGCTCAGCCGCTGAAGCGTACCGAGGCCGCTGCCGGGTTCCTGGCCTTTGTCGCAAAGTCGCCCGAGCACGAACTGGCTGCCAGCGCGATGTACATGTCGGCCTTGGCGCACCTGCAGATCAGCAAGCCGGCACAATCGGTGGCGTCTGCCGAGAAGTTCCTGGGCAACGCGAAGCTGGCCAAGCATGAACTGCGTCCCGAGGTGCTTTTTGTGGGAGGGCAGGCGTACCTGCTGGGCGAGAAGCCCGACTGGGCCAAGGCCGAGGCCTTGTTTCGGGGCCTGCTGAGTGGTTACCCCAAGCACTCCCACGTCCCTTCGGCGACGGTCCGCATCGGGTTCTGCCTGTACCGAGCCGAGAAGTACGACCCGGCGGTGGCCCACCTGGCACCGGCAATCGCGGGCCTGGCCGATGTGAAGCTGAAGGCCGAGGCGGGGTTGCTGCTGGGGCGGAGCCACCAGTCGGCGAAGCGGCCGGCCGAAGCAATTGCCTCGTTCCGTGCCGCCCTGGCGGCGTCACCCAAGTGGGAGCGTGCCGACGAATTGCTGTATGTGCTGGGCGCGACGCTCAAGGACGACGGCAAACTCGACCTGGCGGTTGTCGAACTGACCCGGTTGCAGAAGCAGTATCCCAAGAGCCTGTTTCGGGACCGGACGCTCTACGAACTGGGCGACATTGCCCGGGCCCAGCAGAAGCCCGATCCGGCCGTGGTGCTGTTCAAGCAGGTGTTGGCCGAGTTCCCCAAGAGTGACGTGGCACCCCTGGCCCAGTTCGGCACGGGGGCCGCCCTGTACGAGAAGGGCGATTTCAAGATGGCCGAGGTAGCGCTCGGCCAACTGGTCGCCAAGTTTGCCGCTCATGCGATCGTTCCCCGGGGTCGGCGGTTGCGAGGATCGTGCCTGCGCGAGTTGAAGGACTTTGCCGGGGCGGCGGGGGAACTGCAGGCGTACCTGGCCACCAAGCCGCCGCCAACGGCCGATCAGTCTGCCGAGGCCCGCTTCGAACTCGCGCTGTGCCAGGTCGGGCTCAAGCAGCACAAGCCCGCCATCACCACCTTCAACGCCGTGCTGGCGGCCCAGCCCAAGTTTGCTCAGAAGGACAACCTGCTGTACGAGCTGGCGTTCGCCTACGAGGCCACAGACCAGGCGCCCCTGGCACTGGCGGCCTACCGTCGGCTGGCGGCCGAGGTGCCCAAGAGTGCCCTGGTGGCCGAGTGCTGGTTCCGGATCGGGCAGTCGCTCGAGAAAACCGCTGATGCGAAGCTGTTGCCCGAGGCCGAGAAGGCCTATCTCGAGGGACTCAAGTCGGTCAAGAAACCGGCCGTTCGCCAGAGCCTGCTGTATCAACTCGGCTGGGTCCAGTACCGGCAAGAGCGATACCCCGAGGCGGTGGTCCAGCTCAGCCTGCTGCTGAAGGACTTCCCCGAGGGGAACCAGCGAGGCGAGGCGTTGTTGTTGGCCGGGGAGTGCCAGTACCTGGCCAAGAAGTGGAAGGAGGCGGTGGTCCACTTCGAGCTGGTGGTGGCCGACAAGAACGCGACCGAGCGGGCCCGGGCGCTGTACCGGGCCGGCAGCTGCCACCTGAACCTGCAGCAATGGCCGCTGGCTCAGCAGCGGTTTGAGGCCCTGGTCAAGGAATTCGCCAAGTATCCTCAGATGCCCGCGGCTCGCTACGGGCTGGGATTGGCGTTGCAGAAGCAGAACCAGCTGGACCGCGCCGTGACGGTCTTTCTGCAGGTGACCAAGGAGACGAACACCGAGGCGGCCGCCAAGGCACGGTTCATGATCGGCGAGATCGCCTTTTCGAAGAAACAGTACAAGCTGGCCTACGAGAGCTTCCTGGTGGCGGCGTTCAAGTATCCCTACGAGGAGTGGCAGGCGAAGGGATACCTGGAAGCCGGCCGCTGCTTCAAGGAACTCAAGGACACCGAGAAGGCACGAGAACTTCTGGAAACGGTGATCAAGAAGTTCCCGAAGCGGCCCGAGGCGAAGACCGCGGCTCAGGTACTGGTCACGCTGCCCAAGAAGAAGGCGAAATCCCAGTGAGCGGCAATGGCTGACCCGGCCGCCACACGGCACAGGGGCAAGGACTACCAGGATTGGGGACACGGATGCAGTTGAGCGAACGCGGAGCGTGGAGGTTGGGGCTGGTCCTGGCCATGCTGGTGCTGGTCACGGTCGTGGCAACTCCCGTTGGGGCCCAGAACGGCCAGGCCCAGGTGGTCGCCGATGGCCCCGATCCGGCCGCCGAGGACGAGCAGGACGATTCGCTGCTGACGCTGATCGTGGGCACCGGTCCCACCGGCTGGCTGTTCATGGGCATCCTGCTGATCTTTTCGATGTACAGCGTGACGGTGGCGATCGAGCGGGGCGTGGCGACGCGTCGGATCCGCGTGCTGCCCGACGAGTTCCTCGGCGAAGTCCAGACCCTGTCTTCAGCCTCACAACCGAGCCTGGCGGCGTTCCGGGAACTCTGCAGCAAATGGGATGTCCCGATGGCCCGGGTGGTCGAAGCGGGTCTCGAGCGGTGCGGTCGACCGCTGCCTGAGATTGAAAAATCGATGGAGGACAAGGCGGCTCGTGAGATCGCGACGTTGCGTGGCGGGATTCGGCCGCTGCAGACCATCGGCAGCATTGCTCCATTGATCGGATTGCTGGGCACGGTGGTCGGCATGATCGTAGCCTTCCGAACGGCCAGCCAGGGGCTGGGTCGAGGTGAGCGGATGGCCGAGGGAATCTACCTGGCGTTGACGACGACCGCAGCGGGGTTGACCATCGCGATCCCCACCCTGCTGCTCTCGGCGATCTTCACCACCCGTGTCGAGCGGTTTTTCCGGGAGATGGCCGAGGAGTTGGCACCGACGATTCTGTGCCTGGCGCGAGTTGCACCCGAAGCGTCGTCCTCGCCATCGGACCCGGTGGCCGAAGCCTCCTCTGAAACCGTGAGCATCTAGTCCGATGAGACTGCCTGAAGAGAGTGTCGAGGATGCGGGTCCGGATCTGACCCCGGTGATCGACGTCGTATTCCTGTTGCTGATCTTCTTCCTGGTGGCGACCGAGTATCACCAGGAGGAACGGGAACTGGACGTGGTGTTGCCCGAGGTGACCCAGGCCCAGCCGCTGGCGATGACCAAGGAGTTGATCGTGAACATCACCAAGGCGGGCGAGTACAAGGTGGCCGGTCGCGACTACGACGAGCAGCAGTTGTACGGGATCATCCGCGAGGCGAAGGAGAACAACCCCCAGATGACCGCGTTGATTCGCGGCGACGGCCAGAGCGCCCTGCGTCATGCGGTGCGGGTGATGGGAATGTGCAACAAGGTCCAGATGAAATACCGGATCGCGGCTTTGCAGCAGGCGACCGGCGGAACGTGATCGAGGTGAGGCGTCGATGAGCGGTTGGCGAGACCGAGTGACTGGCGGACTCGAGTGGTTCCGCGGCCCGCGCGGGCTGTGGGCCGCGCTGGTCGTCGCCCTGCTGATCGCCGCGCTGTGGCTGATGCCTCGACACGTCGCTCGCCTGGTGACCGTCGACGGCCAGGACGTGGGACCGGCTCCGGCGGGAACTCCGACCCGCCAGGTGGCCTGGGAACCGGCCGTGGCGATCGAGATCGAGTCGAGCGAGGGCGACGAGTCGGTCGATCTGATTGCTCCCCGGCTGACCGGTGATGGCCAGTTGCTGTACCTGACCCGTCGTGGCCCCGATGGGATGATGAACATCTTCCGCAGCCGGCGACTCGAGACGGGGTGGTCTGAGGCCGAGCCGGTCAGCGAGCTGAATTCTCAGGCAAACGACATCGGTCCGGTCGTCACCACAGACGGTGACCGCCTGTATTTCTTTTCCAACCGACGGGGCGGGCACGGCGGCTACGACTTGTATCTGAGCCAACGCGGTGAGTCGGGGTGGGGAACTCCCGAGAACCTGGGCGAGGAGGTCAACTCGGCTGCCAACGAATTCGACCCGGCGGTGTCTCCGGGGGGGCTGAACCTGTTTTTTGCCTCGGACCGCCAAGGAGCCGACGGTGAGCGGTTGCCCGAGTGGACGGCGACGATCCGTCGTCCTCAGCAGGGCCCCGACTTTGACCTGTACCAGGTCAGCCGTGCTTCGGCCGGGGAGCCCTTTGGTTCGGTTCGTCCCCTGGAGGGCCTGAACTTGCCGGGCAGCCACGAGGGCGCCCCGTTCGTCTCGCCCGACGGCGCGTTTCTGTACTTCGCCTCAAACCGTTTCGCCCGTCCTGGCGAGCCGGTCAACCTGGACCTCTACCGGGCCCGCTGGAAGGGTGATCAGCTGGGTGCCGCCGAGAACCTGGGGGCGATGATCAACACCGAGAGCGACGAGACCGAGCCTGGGGTATCGGCCGAGGGGTTCCGGCTGGTGTTTGCCACGAACCGTGATGGCCGGGACCGGCTGTACCACAGCGTGGCGCGGGAGATCGAGCTGCACCAACAGTGGGACACGAGTCGGCTCGACTCTCTGCTGTTCTCGTTGCGGGGTCTCTGGGATCGGGCATTCTGGATCACGCTGGTCGTGGCCGGCCTGGTCGCGTTGCTGTTGTGGAGCCGCGGCTGGCTGTGGCGGAGGGCGACCGCGTCGCGGTTTGTCTTTGGCAGCCTGGTGTTTCACCTGGTGGTCGTGCTGGCGCTGTTCCTCTGGAAGATTGACGCGGTGGTCGAGGTCCTGGCCGAGGTGGTCCAGGACTGGGAGGCCTCGACAGACCTGGTCGACGACAACCAGCACAAGTCCCAGGAGGATGGTCGCGAGTCGTACGAGAAGGTGGACGAGCTGAAGTCTCTGGATGACGCACCCACTCCGACGGTGACTCGCCAGGTGACCGAGGCGCTGAGTGTTCCCTTGCGGACCGAGTCGCCCTTGCCCCAGGTGCCTCTGAAGCAGATCCAGTCGTTGCCCGAGGAGATGGTCTTGCGTGTGGCTCCCGCGGCTGTCCCGACCGAGACTCCCTCGCGGCCACTGGAACCTCTGAACCGTCGTCAAGTGAGGCGTCCTCGTTCGGCGGTGGCGATGCTCGAGACTCCCGTCGAGGCCACTTTGCCGCCGGCCGAGTCGACTCCTTCTGAGCAGAAGGTGACGGCCGAGGATGCCTCGGTGCAACGTCGTCAGGCCAACCCGGTCCGTCGTCGTGTTCCGCGTCGAGTTCGTGCCGCGGCACCGGCTCCGGCAAGCGACTCGGCCCCCGAGGCCCCGATGGCGGTCAGTCGCACTGCGGATTCAGCGGAGACCGCGCCGCGGGAAGTGAAGGTCGATCGGAATTCCCGGGTGGCATCGGCCACGGCGGTTCCGGCGGCGGTGGTGGGAACGACCGAGACACCCGAGGCGGCCCAGGCGCCGCGTGAACAGAGGCTGCAGGTCGCCGACGGTTCGCTGCCGCGGGATTCGACGAAGGTGATCAGGCAGGGCGTGACCGGTCAGTTGGTCCAGAGACCGGCCGCTCGGATGGCCGAGGCGGCCCGGACCGACCAGGCACTGCGGGCGATCGCCGCGTCTGTGACGCTGCCGACGGCGCCGCCTCGCAGGACGGCCAAGTCGCAACGGAGCCGACTGGTCGCAACCCGGACTGCTGCGGGAGTCGAGAGTGACGTGAAGCTGGACCGGTCGACCACCACGAAGTCGACGGCCGAGACGGGAGTCAAGGTTGCCGACGCGAGTCTCTCGCGGAGCGTCTCGCGACGCCCGCGTGCTGTGGCGGCGGTACCCGGAGTCGGCCCCGATGATCCCGCCCCGGCGTCGGACTCGAGTCCGATGATCGCGGCATCCGAGTCGGCCGGGGCTCAGGGGGTTGCGGCGATGAACGCTCGATCGGTCGATCGGCGGCGACGCCCGGCCAGCCTGACCCGTGATACGGCACCCGGAGCCGAGACGCTGGATGGGTCGCCTGCGGCACAGCTGCAAGTCGACATCAAGACGCTGCTGGCGATCAATTCGGCACTCGACCGCCGACCGGCCTCGGCTGCGGTCAACCTGCGGACTCCCCGAGCCATCAGCGGTCCGGTCCGCCGGGTCCCGGATCGAGTGATCATCGGCGACCCGGGCCAGGTGGACAACAACCGGACTCCCGACTTCGGCCCGATCGTCTCGCGGCTGGATCGCCGCCGGGCCAAGGCGTCGCGGGTTGCGATGGCCAAGGACAACGTGGGGCTGCGTGCGTTGTTTACGTTGAGGCAGGGAGACACGCGACGGAAGTACATCAAGCTGTTCGGTGGCAGCGACGAGAGCGAGGAGGCGGTCAACCGCGGTCTGGTCTGGCTGGCCGCTCACCAGTTCAAGGATGGTCACTGGAGCCTGGATCGGTTCCAGGAGTGCTGCAAGGGGAAGCACCCCAACTGTGGCGGGGCCGGCAAGGTTCGCTCGGACACCGCCGCCACGGGGATGGCGTTGATGCCCTTCCTGGCCGCCGGGCACACGCACAATTCAGGCCGCTACCAGCAGGTGGTGGCCAACGGCATCGGCTGGCTCGTCGCTCAGCAGAAGGCCAACGGCGACCTGCTCAGCAGCGGCGACGCCGTGCATGCTCACATGTACAGCCACGGCATCGCCTCGATCGCGTTGTGCGAGGCGTACGGGATGACCGAGGATCCGAAGCTCAAAGCCGCCGCCGAAAAAGCACTCGGATTCATCATCAAGGCCCAGAACCCCTCGACCGGTGGCTGGAGATACAAGCCGGGGGAGGCGGGAGACACCTCGGTCGTCGGCTGGCAGATGATGGCACTGAAGAGCGGCGAGATGGCCGGGCTGGCGGTTCCGCCCAAGACCATCGAGTTGCTCGGCAGCTGGTTGCGGAGGGTCGAGGCCAACCAGCCGGTTGGAGGCTTGTTCGGGTACACCGACCGCGGCCCGCGACCGTCGATGACTGCCGAGGGGCTGTTGTGCCTGCAGTTCATGGGGGTCGATCGCAACGACCCGAGAATGCGGGCCGGGGCCGATTACCTGATGAAACACCTGCCCAACCGCAATCAGGCCCGCACGTCGTACTACTGGTACTACGCCACGCAGGTGATGTACCACATGCAGGGCAAGTACTGGCTGGCCTGGAACGAACCGCTCCGCAAGACCCTGGTCGAGACCCAGCAGACGGCCGGTCAATTGGCCGGCACCTGGAACCCGGCCGACAACTGGGAGACCCAGGGCGGGCGGATCTACTCGACGGCGATGAAGCTGCTGGTGCTGGAGGTCTATTACCGGCACCTGCCGCTTTATGACCAGCTGGACGACGAGTAGTCGCCGCGGTGGTGGGCGTCTATCCGAACAGCTCGCCGTAGAGTTCGTCGCTGTAGCCGACCACCAGGGTCTTGCCCCGTCGGAGCGTGGGGGCTCTGAGCGTTCCGCTGCGACCGGTGATCAGCCCGGTCAGCTCGGTGTTGCTGAGTCGTTCGGACTTCATGTTGACGTGTCGAAACGTGCGGCCGCGTGCGACGTAGAGATGAGAGGCCTGGCGGGCGAGCGTGACGGCGTGCCGTGCATCGACGGTCTCGCTCCGCGCATCGGCCTGCTCGCGGACCCGGGCATCGGACTTGGCAAGGAACCCCTGCGCCTTGACGCAGCTGGTTCATCCCTTGCGGTGGTAGTACCAGTCGATCCGTGCGGACATGAGAAGAGATCTCGGCGGGACGTGAGGAGTGGCGGCTTGAGCTGGCTGGCGGGTGTGGCTGGCGGGTGTGGTTGAGTTGGCCGTCGTGCCCGCGCCGCAGTATGCTCACCTTCTCCAAGTGCCGATGAGACTGCAACCGTAGAGCGATGGAGATCACCGACCGATGCAGGGAACACTGTTTGACATCAGCGGCCGCGTGGCCTTGGTCACCGGCGGCAGCAAGGGACTGGGCCTAGCGATGGCCCGGGGCTTCGCCGAGGCGGGAGCCGACGTGGTCATTTCGAGTCGTCACCAGGACGAGCTCGACGCGGCGCTGGTCGAAGTCACCGACGGCCTGGACGTGAAGGGCCTGGCGGTGGTCGCCGACATGACCGACCGCGACGACGTCAAGCGGCTGGCGGCGACGGCGCTTTCGGAGCTGGGTCGCGTCGACGTGCTGGTCAACAATGCCGGTTCGAACGTGCCCGAGGAGATCGACTTGATCACCGACGAGAACTGGGACCGGATCATCGAGCTGAACCTCACCAGCTGCATGGCCCTGACCCGCGAGCTGGTGCCTCAGATGAAGGAACGAGGCTGGGGCCGCGTGATCCACATCTCCTCGATCATGGGCCTGGTCAGCAAGTCGGCCCGCAATGCCTACTCGGCCACCAAGAGTGGCCTGTTGGGACTGACCCGGGCCAGCGCGCTGGACCTGGGCGGGGACGGCATCACGGTCAACTCGATCTGCCCCGGGCCGTTCCTGACCGATCTCCCGCGCAGCGTGCTCAGCGAAGAGGAGATCACGTTTTTTGCCGAGCGGACGGCGTTGGGCCGTTGGGGGGAATGCCGCGAACTGGTCGGCACGGCGCTGTTGCTGGGCACCGATGCGGGCAGCTACATCACCGGGACCTCGATCACCGTCGACGGCGGCACCGTGGTCAAGTCATTCTGAATTCCCCGGGGCCGGCTCACCTGCGGCAGCGGAGGTGCCTGTCCCGGTCACAAGACAAAGGACACCGACAATGGCCGGACGCGTTGTGTACTTCAGTGGCGACTTCGTCCCCGAGCGGGAGGCGAATGTCTCGATCTTCGATTGTGCCCTGATGTATGGGGACATGGCCTTCGAGATGACCAGGACGTTCGGCGGCGAGCCGTTCAGGCTCCGCGAGCATCTCGATCGGCTGTACGGTTCGCTGCGGCTGCTGGAGATCGACTGCGGGTTGACGATCGACGAGATGGCAGAGCAGACGCTGGTGACGCTCGAGAAGAACCAGGCGACCGAAGCCGAGGGCATGGACTGGTGGATCATGCACGACGTGTCGCGGGGTCCGCTTCCGGTCTACGGGTCGCTGTGGCCCGAGGGCACCAGGCCGACGGTCACGATCAGCACCTGGCCGCTGATCACTCACATGGGACCCTTCGCCTCGAAGTACGAAACCGGCGTCGACATCGTGGTCCCCGCCCAGCAGGCCCTGCCGGCCCAGCTGGTCGACGCCAAGGCCAAGACTCGCAGCCGCATGCATTACAAGATGGCCGAGTTGCAGGGGCAGCGGATTGGCGAGGGTGCCTGGCCGGTGATGTTCGACCCCGATGGGTTCATGGCCGAGGGGCCGGGCTGGAACATCTTCCTGGTCAAGGACGGCACGATTTTCACTCCCGAACCACGCAATATTCTCCAGGGTGTCAGCCGCGGGACGGTACTGGAATTGGCCGCGCAGGAGGGGATTCCTCTGGTCGAGGCGAACCTGGGCCGTTACGAGGCGTTGCAGGCCGAGGAGATCTTCTGCACGTCGACGTCCTACTGCATCGTGCACGGGCGGTCGTTCGAGGGCCAGCAGGTCCGAGACGGTCAGCGGGGGCCGGTGGTCGAGCGATTGACCGAGGCCTGGCGGCAACTCGTGGGGGTCGACATGATCGGCCAGGCGAGGGAGTACGCCGAGGCGCTGCCGGGGTGGCTCGAGCAGGAGGTCGAGGCGAACCGGACGGCCCTGGCAGCGACGTGATGCCCCTTCCGCCGCCGGCATCGGTTCAGCGGATCGGGTCAGCGGATCGGGTCGGGCTGGTGCCAGGGTGGTGGGACGATCTCGTCGATCCGGGCGAAGTGCTCGGGGGGGATCGTCAACTCCGCGGCGGCCACCGCGTCGGCGACCTGATCGATTCGCTTGGCACCGACGACCAGCGACGACATCGCCGGTTGGGCCAGTGTCCACGCCAGCGCGTAGCGGGCCGGTGTCGTGTCGATCTCGGCGGCCAGAGCCTCGAGCGCCTCGAGCGAGTCGAACATCGCGTCGTCCCGCTCCCAGACCCATTCGGGCTTCTCGGCTCCCCGTGATCCCTCGGGTGCCTCCTCACCCCGCCGGTACTTGCCCGTCAGCAGTCCTCCCTGCAGAGACTGGTAGGGTGTGACGCCGATCGAGAATTCCTCGCAGAACGGCAGCTCGTGCTGGAAGTCTCGACGCAGGAAGCTGAAGGGGATTTGCGATGCGACCGGTCGGACCCAGTCGTGCTTCTCGGCCAGCCACAGCAGCTGGCACAGTTGTGCGGCCGAGTGGTTCGAGACTCCGATGCAGCGGGCCTTGCCTTGGCGGACGACCCGGTCGAGTGCTTCGAGGGTTGCTTCCAGCGGCGTAAAGCGGTCGGGCCAGTGAATGATGTACAGATCGATGACGTCGGTGTTGAGTCGTTTGAGGCTGGCGTCGACTTCGCGTTGGATGTGTACGGCCGAGAGTCCTCGATCCTGGGGTCCGGGGCCCAGTGGTCCGCCGACCTTGGTGGCCAGGATGACCTGGTCGCGTCGGTCGGCAATCGCCTTGCCCGTGATCTCCTCGGCCACGCCCCCGGCGCTGCCCAGCACTCGGTCGTAGCCTTCATAGACGTTGGCGGTATCGATGAAGTTGATCCCCATCTCGATCGACTCGTGGACCAGCCGGATCGCATCGGGCTCGGGGACCGGCGTACCAAACGTCATCGTGCCCAGGCAGATCGGGGAAACGAGCAGGCCGCTTGAGCCCAGGGGGCGCAGTTCCATGGTGAGACTTCCGGTTGCAGGATCAGGGGAAGCGGGCCCGGACCGACATGAGTCAGGCCAGGATGTCCTCGACCGGCTCGCCGTGCTGAGCGATCGGATACGGTCGATCGGCCGGATCGTAGATCGACATCGAGGTGTCCAGCCCCATCGCCTTGTAGACGGTCGCGATGAAGGCTTCGGGGCCGACCGGTCGATCGCTGGGATAGGCGCCGATGCGGTCCGAGCTGCCGTGCACGTAGCCGTGCTTGACTCCGGCTCCGGTCATCAGGATGTTGCTGCAGTAGGACCAGTGGTCGCGTCCGCCCTTGCCGTTGATCTTGGGCGTACGTCCCATCTCGCCCATCACCAGCAGCAGCGTGTCATCGAGCAGGCCGCGGGAGTCGAGGTCCTCGCACAGGGCCGAGTAGGCCTGGTCGAAGACCGGCAGGCGGTGGTCGCGGAGGATGTTGAAGTTGCGCTGGTGAGTGTCCCAGCCGTCGAGATCGATCTTGGCCTTCTCGAAGACCTCCCAGGTCACCGTCACGAACCTCACGCCCGACTCGACCAGCCGACGTGCGACGAGCATCGAGTGTCCGTAGAGGTTGTCGCCGTAGCGGGACTGCAGGCCCGGTTGTTCCGACGAGACGTCAAAGGCGCGCCACGGGCTGTTGGGCCGGTTGGTCGCCGTCAGCAGGTCGAAGGCACGGCGGGTGTGGCGGTCGAAGGCCTCGACGGCACCGGATCGCTCGACCCGATCGACCTCGCGACCGAATTGAGCCGTCAGGCTGCGACGTCGGTCGAGTCGATCGAGGGTGAGTTGTTCGGGCAGGGCGACGTCGGGCAGCAGGACCTCGCCTTTGATCCGCTCGGGATGAGCGTACTTGGCCTCCTTGTCGCTGTGGACCCGGCACTTGGTGATGAAGGGGTCGTATTGGCGTCCCAGGAATCCTCCGTAGAGCCCGGGTCGGGTCGAACTCTGGCCCCAGCCGGTGTAGCAGGGCATCCAGACCGAGGCGGGCAGGTCGCGTTGTTCGTGTCTCGAGAGGTATTCGACGACCGAGTTCATGCTCGGGGCCTGCGTGGGCAGGATCGGCACCGCCGGTTGGACCTTCGCCGCCGGCTTGCCGGTCATCGTGTAGAGCAGTCCGGCCGAGTGGTCGTTGGTGTGGTGGCGGGCCGAGCGGATCAGGGTCGAGCGACCCATCCACTTCGAGACCCGTGGCAGCAGATCGCAGAAGTGCACGCCGGGTACATCGGTCGAGGTCGCGCCGAATTCGCCGCGGATCTCCTTGGGCGCCCCGAACTTCGGGTCGAAGGTGTCGTGCAGCGGGGGGCCTCCGAAGAGGTAGACGAGGATGACGTTCTTGGCGGGACCCTGGCCGGGGAACCCGGCGGGTTGCTGGTTCTCGGCCGCCAGCAATTCGGGCAACTGCATGCCGAGCAACGACAACCCGCCGGCGGTGATCGCGTCACGACGCGTCACGCCGTCGCAGGCGCGTTTCAGGTTGCCGAGAACGTTGAGCATGTCTGAGCTCTGATGGGCGGGTGGCTGTTCATGGTATCGGCGTCGATATCAATGTACCAACAGCGATTGATCGGTTGCCTGTGGGTGTGGAGGAATCGGGGTGTGGGGGGGGCGGGGTGTGGGCTATGGGATGCAACCCCTCCGGGGTTGTTGGAGGTTAGATCACGCGTTTGTAGTCGAAGCCGCCGAGGGTGAAGCCGGTGGCCTGCTGGTCGGGATCGAGTTGGAAGGCGGCGATCTCGCCGGCACCTCGGCCGCCGCGGACGCGGTAGGTTGCGGACTCGCCGGTTGGCTCGAGAACGCCTCCGGTATGCAGCGGGTAGGGCCACAGAGGCGAGATTTCCAGATGCAAGTCTCCCCCTCTGTTCGCCACGTGGACCGGGACGCCCGGTTCGGCCACGTAGAGGCCAGCTCGGTCGTCGGTGCTGGGGGAATCGACGGACGTTTCGGCCGCGGTGGGTCGTGACGAGGTGGTCTCGGACGGGTTGATGGCCGGTGGTTCCAGCGGTGGCAGGTCGGGGTTGCCCAGCAGGCGTTCGAGGATGCGGACGGTGATCGGCTGGATCAGAGGGTAGGGCCAGAGATTGGCCAGGACGATCGCGCCGAGGCGGTGCTGCTGCGAGAAGAGGATCTGCGAGGAGAATCCGAAGATGCCTCCCCCGTGCCCGTGATACACGGTGTTGCCCACCCGCAATGATCTCCAGCCCAGGCACTGCGCGGCCGACCAGTCGGGTTCGGAGTACTGGGGCTGGTGGAATTCTCGGAGAGTCGGCTCATCCAGCACGTCGCCTGCTACGGCTCGATCGCGGGTGCGAAACTGAAGCGAGATCCAGCGTGCGAGGTCGGCGACACTCGAGTGCAACTGGCCACAGGCTGCCACTCCGCCCAGGCCGACATGGGGAGCCGGCTTCAACTGGTCGCGGAACAGGTCCGGCGAATAGCCCACCGCCATCCGGTCGCGCTGGTCTGCGGGCAACCAGTAGATGCTGTCGGTCATCTGCAGCGGTTCCAGCAGGTGCTGCTGGACGTATTCAAAGTAGTCCTGCCCCGAAACGCGGGCAATCACCTCGCCCAGCAGGCCGAAGGCGAGATTGGAATACTTGAAGGCATGATCGGCGGGCAGGACGATCTCTGTGTCGGCGAGAGCCTCGAGGATCTCGTCTCGCGAGGGGAATTCGGAGGTCGACCAGGTGGGGAGCGGCGTCTCGGTGACGAGTCCTGCCCGGTGAGTCAGCAGTCGTCTCAGCGTGACGTCGTCGCGACGTCCGGCGACTTCGCGGGCCGAGGCGAACTCGGGGATGTGTTGCTGCAGCGTGTCGTCCAGTGACAGGCCGCCCCGGTCTCGGAGCTGCAGCACCGCGGCGGTGGTCAGGGTCTTCGTGATCGAGGCGACCCGGTGCAGAGTGTGCTGATCGGCCGGTTCACCCGTGCCCAGGTCGCGGGTCCCTAGGCCTCGTGACCAGGCCAGTTCCTGGTCGACGACGATCCCGACGCACAGGCCCGGCAGTCGTTGCTCGAGCACAAGTTGTTCGAGCTCGGACTCGATGGCGGGGAGCGCGGTGGTGAGGAGGTCGGTCATGGATCGAGTCTAGCCGGTTGGCTGAGGTGGTACAGGAAGATGCCGGCGGCGGCGGCGACGTTGATCGAGTCGACGCGGTCGGTCATCGGGATGGTCCAGAGTTGATCGCAGAGTTCGACCAGCGAGTCGTCCAGCCCGGAGGTCTCGTTGCCCAGCATCAGCACCAGTCGATCGGGTCGAGTGACCTGGTGCAGCGGAATGGCGTGTTCGTCGAGGACTGCTCCGGCGGTGGCGAAGCCCCAGTGCTCACGCAGTCGGACGATGTCGCCGGGGAGGTCCTGGCAGAGTCGGATGGGGAGCCTGAGTGCCGAGCCGGTCGAGACTCGCAGCGTGCGGCGTGAGAAGGGGTCGGCGGTCCCGGTGTCGACCAGCAGACCGTCGATGCCCAGTGCGGTGGCCAGGCGGATGATCACGCCCAGGTTCTGGGGATCGCTGACTGATGGGCAGGCCAGGAAGGTCTGCAGCGGTTGCAGTGTGTCGACGAGTTCCTCGAGCAGCGGGGAGGGGGGACGAAGGGCACAGCCGAGCAGTCCGGCGTGGAAATCGAATCCGACCAGGCGGGTCGCCAACTCCTCGGGCAACACGTACACCGGCAGGTCCGGCGGGATCCAGTCGTCGTTGCGGGCCAGCTTGCGGTCGCTGATCAGCAACGAGACCATCTCGCAGTCGCTCTCGATCATCCGCCGCACCACCCGGTCACTCTCGGCGACCATCATCCCCAGGTCGCGGGTGCGGTTGGTCGACCGGAGATTCCGGTAGATCTCGATCCGCTCATCGTCCAGCGACTCAACCGGGAAGACGGGCATCGATCAGAAGGCGAGCACGCGCTGGGGGTTCTCGACCAGCATCGTGTGCACCTGCTTGTCGGTGATGCCCAGCTTCTTCATGGCCGCGACCAGGCCGGTCGTGACCACCGTGTAGTCACTCTCGGTGATCTTCCACTCGCGGCCGGTCCCCTTGGCTCCGGTGTAGTCGTTGTTGAAGTAGGGGCCGTTGTCGTGGCTGAAGTAGATCTGCTTGACGTGTCCCGAGTCGACCAGTGCCTTGACCTGCCGGGCGATCTTCAGGTTGCCGTAGTCCTTGGCATGCCCGACGCGGTCGAACTGGACCCCGATGCCCATCCCCACCAGCCGCCGGTGGTACTCGTGAGCCTCGCTCTCGGTGCGGTCGTCGAGGTTGCCCTGGTGGCCGATGATGATCTTCGAGGGAGTGACGCCGTGCTTGAGGAACAGCTGGGCTTCTTCGAGTCCTCCGCCGTCGGTGGTGTGAGTGGTGATCGGGCAACCTGTTGTGCGGCTGGCGATCGCAGCGGCGATGTGGCAACGTCGCTCGCTGGGCCGCAGGAAATTGCTGGTGGCACACTTGATGATCCCCACCGGGATCCTGGTGAAGTCGTCGCCCCAGTCTCCGTGAGGGTCCTCCATCCCCGAGGTGATCTCCTTGATGTAGAGCCCGGCGATCTTCTTCACTCCGTCGCGACGACGACCCAGGGCCAGGGCCCACGGATGCTGAGGCGCCAACGCCTCGCACCAGAACCCCGTGCAGGCGATTACGTGGATCGGTGTCTTGCGGGCCAACTCCTGCAGCAGACGCGGATAACGTCCGACCCGGATCGGAGTGCACTCGACAATCGCACCCGGACCCTCTCCGGTGCCCAGTGTCTGGTGGAAGCGGTCGAGCAGCTTGACGGTGAAATCGAGCATCTGCTTGCGGACCGGTGCGATCGGAGCGGGTGCGATTTCGTAGAGCTCGGCCCAGTCGATCGCCGGGGCATGCTCGTGCATCAATGTCACACCCAGCTTCGAGGCATCGACGGGCCCGAGCACGGTTCTCACCTTGGGACCCGGCTTCGGCTTCGCCGTCGCTGCGGTGGCGGCGGTGGCGGCGGTGGCGGCGGTGGCGGCGGTGGCGGTGGCGGCGGTGGCGGTGGCGGTGGTGTGAAGGAACTGGCGGCGGGAGAGCGAAGTGGTGGTGTTGGGGTCGGTCATCGTGTGGGCTCGATCTGGGGGGGGCGGTGTGTTGAGTGGGGTAGAGGGTTACAATGTTGCCGTGATGAAAAGGCAGGTGCAAGTTGTGGCGGTCTTCTTCGTGGCAATGGTCACGTGGGGAGGCTGGTCATTTGCGGCTCCGCCGGAGTCTCTGAAGACGACTACCGCCACGTGGGACTGGGCCACAGATCTGCGGGCCGATGCCGGGTCCCGGAATCCTCTGCCTGACGGATACGGATTCGGGAACGTATGGCACCTGTTGCGGACCACGCGTTCGCAGGGGCCGATGGCCACCCGGACCTGGCAGCGTGACGGTCGCTACGCGATGTTGAAGTTGCGAGGTGACCGGTTGTTCTCGGCGCCGATCTCGGCCTGGGCGTTCCGGCTGAAGCCGTCGGCGTTGGCCCCGTTCGCCGGTCGGTACACCTCGGCCCAGAACATTGGCGTGTCCTTCAAGGCGGGCGACGTGGTGATTGCGCCGGGACCGGATCATGCGATTGTGGTCGGTTGGCGGAGCCCGGTGACGGGGATCCTGGAGATCCAGGGTGAATTCCAGCACGCTCAGTCCTGCTGCGGAGTCAATTCTCAGATCAACTGGTACGTGGAGCGTGGCCCGGCTCCGGATCCTCTACGTGGCTTCCGGCCGGTGTCACTGGCCAAGGGTCGCTCGGATTTCGGGACCCCGACCGAGCACGGTCGCTTTCACCTCAAAGATCTCAAAGTGAAGTCCGGCGACTTCGTCTACTTCATCGTCGATTGCGTGGCCGACGGCACCTCGACTCCGCATTACGGTGACGCGACGCGGCTGGTGGCGAAGTTGACCGTCCGCGGGGCGACATTGCCCAAGCCGCCCAGTTACGAGAAGTTGGTCCGACCGCTGTTGGCCAAGCACTGTGTCGGTTGTCACGGCCAGGAGACACGCGAGGGTCGGCTGGACCTGAGGACCCTGGCGGGGATCCTGGCTGGAGGCGAGAGCGGTCCGGCGATCGTGCGGGGGGACCCTCAGAAGAGTTTCCTGGTTCAGCTGGTCCATGCTGGCGAGATGCCTCCCCGGGGCGAAGAGAAACTGGCGGCCGCCGAGCGACTGACGCTCAGCCGCTGGGTCCTGGCGGGTGCCCCAGCCGACGACGATCCCGGCGACGTGCCTCCCTTGAGGCTGGTCAGTGATGAGGACCGAAAGCACTGGTCATTTCAGAAGCCACGACGGCCCAGGGCACCGGTCGTGCGGGCTGTCGATCGAGTGCGATCGCCGGTCGATGCCTTCGTGCTGAGTCGTCTCGAGGCCGCGGGCCTGGGGTTGGCCCCCGAGGCGGATCGGTCGGCGTTGTTGAGGCGAGCCAGCCTCGACCTGCTGGGACTTCCTCCCTCGCTGGCTGCCCAGTCGGCCTACCGCGCCGACACCGCACCGGGTGCCTACGAGCGGATGATCGACCGCCTGCTGGGTGATCCCCGCTACGGAGAACGCTGGGGCCGTCACTGGATGGACGCGGCTGGTTATGTCGACGTGAGGCTGTTTGATGGCGACGCGGCGACGATCTATTTGAACGAGGGCATGTGGCGGTACCGAGATTACTGCATCGCGGCTCACAATGCCGATATGCCCTGGGACCGGTTCATCACCGAGCAGCTGGCCGGAGACGAGCTGGCGGCCTGGGACACGATGAAGCGGTGGACGCCCGAGGTGCAACAGAAGCTGATTGCCACCGGGTTCCTCCGCAACGTCGAGGATCCCACCAGTGAGAACCAGTACGGCGTCAAGGAACGCTACGACGTGCTGTTTGACCTGATGAAGACTGTTTCCTCGAGCCTGCTGGGACTGACCCTGGAATGTGCCCGGTGTCATAGTCACAAGTACGACCCGATTCCCCAGCGGGACTTCTATCGATTCATGGCCTGTTTCGAGCCGGCGATGAACGTCCACGATTGGCGGAAGCCTCAGCAGCGGTTTCTGCACACGGTCTCGGCGGCTGAAAAGGTCGAGGTGGATGCTCACAACGCCGGTGTCGCGGCACGGGCCAAGGTGCTCACCGAGCAGTTGAAGCAGGCCGAAGCGCGGCTCAAGAGTTCAAAGGACGGTGCTTCCGAGCAGGTGGCGGCGCTCAGGAGTCAACTGGCGAAACTGAATGCGTCGAAGCGGGGTTATGGCAAGATCCAGGCGTTGTGGGACGTGGGAGCGGATTCGCCGTCTCAGTTGCTGAGGCGGGGCCAGTGGAACAAGCCGGGGATCCGGATCGAGCCGGGGTTCCTGGAAGTCTTGTCTCCGGGCCGCGCCGAAGCCGCCCGTCGGCCTCGCGAGGCTCGACCCGGTACCAGCGGCCGTCGGCTGGCCTTGGCCCGCTGGATGACTCGCCCCGATCATCCTCTGACAGCACGCGTGATCGTCAACCGCGCGTGGCATCATCACCTGGGAGCCGGCATCGTGGCCACTCCGGGCAACCTGGGTCGGAACGGCGCGAAGCCCACTCACCCCGAGCTGCTCGACTGGCTGGCGACCGACTTCGTGGATCACGGCTGGAGCCTGAAGCATCTTCATCGCCGCATCATGCTCTCGGCGACCTACCGCCAGGCATCGCATCGCAGCGACCGGATGGCTGTTGAGGCCGTGGTGATCGATCCGGGCAACCGGTTGTTGTGGAGGACGAACCTGCGTCGGATCGAATCTGAGGTGCTCCGCGACTCGGTGCTCCTGGTCTCGGGCCGGTTGGACCTGGCACCGGGTGGTCCTCCGGTGATGCTGACGACTCCCACGAACGGGTTGTCGATGGTGAAGCCGGGGTCGTCTCCGACGGATAAGAATCGCCGCAGCATCTACCTGCTGGCTCGACGCGTCTACCCGTTGCGGTTCCTGGAGCTATTCGATTCTCCGGTCGTCCCGGTCAACTGCACCAATCGGCCTCAATCGGCCACCGTGCTCCAGTCGCTGGCCCTGCTCAACAGCCAGTTCGTGGTCGAGGGTGCCGAGTCGATGGCCGGTCGTGTGCAGCGGCATGCCGGCGACGATCCGTCGCAGCAGGTGAGGGTGGCGTACCGGTTGAGCCTGTGTCGAGATCCGGATGCCGGCGAGCTGAAATCGTGTCGCGACTTTCTTACCGAGCAGGCTGCCGACTCGGATGGCCCCGCAGCCTTACGCGACCTGTGCCAGATGCTGTTGTGTACGAACGAGTTCCTGTTTGCTCCCTGAGAGGTCTGGGGCGGCGGATGTCTGTGGAAGCGAGACGCAAAGAGACTCTGACCATGTTCGACGCGAAGACCACATCGATCGTCGCTACGCCGGGTCCGACCCGTCGCCAGATGCTGGCCGAGGCCGGATCGGGATTCGGCACGTTGGCTCTGGCCGGGATGCTCGAGCAAGACGGCCTGCTGGCGGCCGGAGCCGAGCCGAGTGATTTGGTGCCGCGTGCCGGTCACGCCCGCCCCCGAGCTCGTGCCGTGATCCAGTTGTTCCAGAACGGCGGTCCGTCCCAGATGGACCTCTTCGACGAGAAGCCCGAATTGACCGCTCAGCACGGCAAGGTGCCCAGCCAGGAGATCGAGACGTTTCAGCTGGACAACAACAACGTGCTGTTGAAGTCGCCGTACAGGTTTTACGAGGCGGGCGAGTGCGGCATGCGGCTCGGTGAACTGATCCCTCATACCTCCTCGATCGCCGACGAGATCTGCCTGGTGCGTTCGATGCACACCGGGCACAACAATCACCCGTTTGCGATCAACATGATGCAGACGGGCAAGACCTTCCCCGGCCGGCCGGCGATGGGGTCGTGGATCTGTTACGGGTTGGGGACCGAGCGGGACGACCTGCCGGGTTACGTCGTGCTGCGGAGTCCCAAGGGGTACAACACGTCGGGGAAGATGGTCTGGTCGAGTGGCTGGTTGCCGGCGGTGTACCAGGGGACCGAGTTCAACAGCAGTGGCGACGTGGTGCATTACCTGTCGCCGCGGCCGGGAACGAAGCCGGCCGGTCGTCGGCGGGCGCTGGACCTGCTGGCCAGGTTGAACCGTCGGCACCAGAAGCGGTACCCGCTGGAGACCGAGTTGGAGGCTCGGATTCAGAATTATGAACTGGCTGCCAGGATGCAGCTGGCCGCTTCGGATGCATTGGATCTGAAGCAGGAATCGAAGGAGACTCGTGCCTTGTACGGTCTCGACAACCCGGTGACCGCCGCCTACGGATCCCGGGTGTTGATGGCGCGGAGGCTGGTCGAGGCGGGTGTGAGGTTCGTGCAGGTGTTTCCTCCGGTCAGCCCCAGTTTTCAGCCGTGGGACAATCACAACAACCTGCCCAGGGACCTGCCGAACATCTGTCGCCAGACCGACCAGCCCAGTGCGGCTCTGGTGAAGGACCTGAAGCGTCGTGGCCTGCTCGATGACGTGATGGTGATGTGGACCGGCGAGTTTGGCCGGCTGCCGATTTCCGAGGCGAAGGACGGGCGGGATCACAACCGCAACGCCTTCAGCCTGTGGATGGCCGGCGGAGGCTTCCGGGCCGGACACGTGCACGGTGCCACCGATGACTTTGGCTACGCGGCGGTCGAGAACCGTGTGAGCGTGGCGGACTTGCACGCGACGGTCCTGCACCAGCTGGGCCTGGACCATCGCCGCCTGGCGTACCGTCACAGTGGTCGGCCCGAGCGGTTGACCGATCCCGAGGTGACCGGTGCGCGAGTGCGGAGCGAGCTGCTGGCCTAGGGGCGGTTGAAAAACCGGGAGCCGGGGGTCAGACGCCGCCTGTGGTACGCCGGAGGCGGACCACAAGCGGGGCCTGAACCCTTCACAACAGGCTGCTAGGGGCAGTTGTGCCCTAGAGCATTTCCGGCACGACGCTGCCGTGCGGGAGCAGGAAGTGGGGTCGGCCGAGGCTGTCGTAGGTTCGAGTGGTCTCGACGTTGAAACCCAACAGGTGATACAGCGTGGCCAGGATGTCCTTGGGGTTCAGAGGCCGCTCGATCGGGTAGCCGGCGTGTGGGTCGGTTGCCCCGATGACCTGGCCACCCCGGATGCCGGCTCCGGCAAACAGCCCGCTGTACGCGTAGCTCCAGTGCTCGCGGGCACCTCCGGGCTTGTTGCCGATCTTGGGAGTCCGGCCGTGCTCGCTGATCAGCAGCACCGCGGTCTCCTCGAGCATGCCTCGCTGCTCGAGATCTTCCAGTAGTGCGGTGTAGACCTGGTCGAGCGTCGGGCAGAGGCCTTCCTTGAGCCGGGGGAAGTTGTTCAGGTGGGTGTCCCAGCCGGTGTTCTCGGGACCGAACTCGTCCCAGTAGACGGTGACGATTCGCGAGCCCGCCTCGATCAGCCGTCGTGCCGCCAGGCTGGCCTGCCCGAACAGCGTGTAGCCGTATCGCTCTCGGGTCGGTGCCGGTTCGTTGGTGACGTCCAGTGCCCGGCTGCAGTCGGCACTGGTCAGCATGTCGAAGGCCATCTGGCGGAATCGATCGAGTCCCTCGGCCTGCCGGCTGGCTGCCAGGTGACGTCGGGAGCTGTCGAATTGTTCGAGCAGGCTGCGGCGTCGATTGAGTCGATCGATGCTGACACCTTCGGGCAGATCGAGCCCGGTCTGGGCGACCTTGTGGGCGAACTTGACCATGGGAGAGAGTTCGAGCACGGTGGGGGCCATCACCCGGAAGGTACTCTCGGGGGTGATCCCGTCGTGGGGGTCGAAGTGGCTGCGGATGGCGCGGCCTCCGTCGGCCGAGGGGTGCCCCGCCTCGCGGGTGGCGGTGCCGTCGAACTGGCCGAAGATCGGTTCCCACTGGTTGCCCAGCCACGCCGGCGTCAGGCCTCGATGGCTGCGGTTGCGGCTGCGGCTGTTCAGTTCCCAGGGCAGGCACATGTTGCGGGGCATTCCGCGAGGTGCTTGTTGGCCGGGGGTGCGATCCCAGAGGTAATCGAGGGATGAGCCGAGAAAGGGCCAGTAGTCACCAGGGTCCCGCAGCGGGTTCTGGGGGATGCCGGTCAGAGCGTAGGCGACGCAGTGAGTCGGGTGCGGGTGGGTCATCGAGCGGACCAGGGTGGTACGGTCGAGCCAGCGTGAGAGCCTGGGCAGGTGCTCGCAGATCTGCACACCCGGCAGGGCGGTGGAGATCGGAGAGAACTCACCGCGGACATCGGCCGGGGCGTTGGGCTTCATGTCGAGCGTATCCTGCTGGCTCCAGGCTCCATAAAGGAAGAGCACGATGCAGGACTTGGCCTTGCCGAAACCGGCTTGGGTTCCGGCGACCGGAGCCGCCTTGGCGGCGTCGTTTCGCAGTAGCGTATCCAGGGACAGGCCACCCAGGCCCAGCGTGCCGGCTTCGAGCAGCTCGCGGCGGGTCAGGCCCGAGCAGAGTTCTCGACGGTTTCCCAGGAGACGGAGCATGAAGAGAGGGTTCGCGCGGGGTGCTTGACGGTGTCCAGTCTACCGGTGAAGCCCCAGGCGCGACATCTCTTTCGTTTCCCGCCGCCGACGAATCAGAACCCAGGCCATCGGTTCACCGCAGGCGGTTCAGACCCCCGAGCCTCAACCGCGGTCCGGGATGGCCATGTCGGGTTCTTCGCAGGTGATGAACTCGATCAACGCCGGTTGCCCCTCATGCGTGGCGGAGATGGCCCGTCCGAAGGCCGCGCGGACTTCATCGGGTTGCTCGATCCGTTCACCGTGGGCTCCCAGCGAACGGGCCAGGTCGGCGTAGTCGCCAGTGAGGAACTTCGTGCCGTATTTCTCGACCGAGATCGGGATGTGCTTCTCGTAGTTGCCCATCGCCGAGTTCTTGAACACGACGGTCAGGATCGGGATCTCCTCACGGACGGCAGTCTCGATGTCCATCCCCACCATCCCGATCGCGGCGTCGCCCATGAAGTTGACGCAGAGTTTTTCGGGAGCGGCAATCTTGGCACCCATGATGACTCCGAGTCCGAAGCCGAGCTGGGTCGAGTGTCCCCAGCCCAGGTAGCCTCGAGGAGTGGTCGTCTTGTGCATCGGCACCAGTTGGTCTCGAGGGTTCCCCGAGTCGTGGGTGACGATCGTGGTGGCCGGATCGGTGACTGCGATGAAGTCGGCGATCACGCGGTAGGGGTTCAGCGGTACCTGGTCGCTGGCGAACTTGGCGGCATAGCGTGCGTCCCAGGCCGCGGTCGTCCCGGCCACATGCGCTTCGACCTCGGCCCGCTCGGGTCGACCCTCGTCGTGACCGAGTTGGCTCTTGAGTTCTTCGAGCAGTGCGACTGCGGCCAGTTGGCAGTCACCCAGCAGCGGCACATCGGCGACGTAGTGCTTGTTCAGATCTCGGGGGTCGATCGTGTTGTGAATGATCCGTTTGCCGGCGGGGATATTGGGAGCAAACACGCTGCGGGTCAGGCTGGATCCCAGTGCGAGGATCGCGTCGCAGCGGTCCAGGTAGTCCAGTGACATGTCGGTACAGCTGTGCGACCCGGTGCCCAGGGCCAGCGGGTGCGTTTCATTGAAGCCGCTTTTTCCCAGCAGTGTGGTCATCACCGGGGCCCCGAGGAATTCGGCGACGGCCGTCATCGCCTCACTCGCCTCGGCATACAGCACACCCTGCCCGGCCCAGATCATCGGGTGCTCGGCGGCCAGCAGCAGCCGGGCCGCATCGCGGACCGCGTCGGGATCGACTCCGGCTCGGGCGGCGGTGACCGCCGTGTAGTCGAGCTCTTCGGAGAGTTCCTCGACGGCCACGTCGGTGGGGATCTCGAGCATCACCGGACCGGGCCGTCCGGTTCTCAGCGCGGTGAACGCCCGCCTCATGCGCTGAGGCAGCGAATCGGCCGTCAGCAGCTGGTCGGCCCACTTGGTGGTGGCCCGGTAGTTGGGCACGGCGTTGAAGCTGGGGGGTGTGCCCGATTCCATGCGGTCCATTCCACCGGGCAGGAACAGGATGGGGCTCGAGTCGGTGTAGGCATGAGCGATGCCGGCGAACGCGTTTTCGGCTCCGGCGGCCTGCTGCACGGTGACCGTGCCGATCCGCTTGCCGTTGCTGACCCGCGAGAGGCCATCGGCCATGTTCTCGGCAACCCGTTCCTGCCGAGCGACGATCGGCCGGATGCCGGCCGCGGAGATGGCTTCGAGGATCGGGGTGAAGGGGAACAGGAACACCTGCTCGATGCCTTCTCGCTTGAGGATCTCGGCGACGGCCTGGTCGACTCGCATGGGGGTGAGCTTTCTGTTTGGGATCTCAACTCATTGTGCTGAGCATTCTCCGTCGAACCGCTCACAATCTCAACACAGTGGGCAGCAACCGACGGGGACTGGCTCCGCAGGTGCCTGTCCCGTGCTTGTCTCGGAGTAGTTTCGGGGTAGTTTCGGGGTAGTTTCGGGGTGTTTGAGGAAATGGGGACAGGCACCTGCGGAGCCAGTCCCTGGGTGTTTGAGGAGATGGGGGACAGGCACCTGCGGAGCCAGTCCCTGTTGTGGTGCACACCGATTTTGACTTTCTGGCTCGCAGGCGGTACAAAGTGACATCGCCGAGGCTGCGGGATCACGTATTGTGGCCGGGCGTCAATTTGTGAGGAGGTCATTCGATGACCATGATGCTCAACATCGTGCCCAACCGGTGCACCGGTTGCATGCAATGCGAACTCGCCTGTTCGTGGGTCCAGACCGGGACGTTTCAACCGTCCCGCTCGCTGATCCGCGTCAACGTCTTCGACGAGGAAGCCAGTTACGCTCCCTTTACCTGCCTGCAGTGTGACGAGGCGTGGTGCATGAACGCCTGCCCGGTCAATGCGATCGGGGTGGAGGAGGGCACCGGGGCGAAGATTGTCAGCGAATCGCTGTGCATCGGTTGCCATCTCTGCACGATCGCCTGCCCGTTTGGCACCGTCTACACGTTGCCGACGACCGACACGGCGAGCAAGTGCAACCTCTGCGGCGGCGAGCCGGCCTGCGAGGCGGCCTGCCCGACGGCGGCAATCGAGTATATCGACAGCGACGTCAGCGGCAGTTGGCTGCAGCCCTGGGCCGAAAAGGTCGACTCGAAATACGTCGCGGCCTCGCTGTAGACGACCGCGAAACAAAGAGACAGCGAACACGACCAGACACGAGGCCCTTTCGGGCGTCAACACAAGCGGAGAACAGATGATGAGTGGTTGGACAGGCAAGATGCTGCGAGTCGACATGACCGCTGGCACCGCGGTGGCCGAAGACATTCCGCAGGAGTGGATGGCCGAATACATCGGCGGACGTGGGTTGGCCGACCGCTACCTTTATGAAGAGATGGACCCGACGGTCGATCCGCTGTCTCCAGAGAACGTGTTGATCTTCGCCACTGGACCGCTGACCGGTACCTGTGCTCCCTGCGGGTCCCGCTACATGGTGGTCACCAAGGGCGCCCTGACCAACTGCATCACCACCTCCAACTCGGGCGGGTTCTGGGGCCCGGAGCTGAAGTTCGCCGGCTACGACCTGGTGCTGATCTCGGGCAAGTCCGAGACGCCCAAGTACCTGTTCATTTACGATGACCGGGTCGAGTTGCGTGACGCGTCGCATTTGTGGGGCAAGACGGTTGGTGACACCGAGGACGGTTTGCGTGAGGAGCTGGGGATTCCCGGTTTGCGGACCTGTTGCATCGGACCTGCCGGCGAGAACCTGGTGAAGTTCGCCTGCATCATGAACGACAAGCACCGCGCCGCGGGCCGCAGCGGTGTGGGCACGGTGATGGGTTCCAAGGGACTCAAGGCGATCGCCGTCCGCGGCACCGGCGGTGTCACGCTTGCTGATCCGGATGGTTTCATGAAGGCGTTGTGGGACATGCGGGGTGTGATGATGGTCAACCCGACCTACGAGGCCTTCGGCAGGTACGGCACGGCCTCGACGATCGACCTGACCCAGGCGTTTGGCGCCCTGCCGACTCGCAACTTCCAGCAGGGCCAGTTCGAGGAGGCCGAGAATCTCAACGGGAACACGATCCGTGACACCCGCCTGACCGCCAACAAGGCCTGCTTCGCCTGCACGATCGCCTGCGGCCGCGTCTGCGAACTGGGAGAACATTCAGACAAGTTCCTCGTCAACACTCACCCCAAGAACTGGAAGCAGGCGGGCGAGGGTCCCGAGTACGAGGCGGCTTGGGCGCTGGGGGCCGACACCGGTGTCGGTGACCTCGACGCGGTGCTCAAGGCCAACTGGCTCTGCAACGACCTGGGTATGGACCCGATCTCGATGGGTTCGACACTGGCCAGCGCGATGGAGCTGTACCAGGACGGCACGGTGACCGACGAGCACGTCGAGATTCCCCTGGAATTCGGCTCGGCCGAGGCCTTGGTGCGGATGACCGAGGCGACCGCGTACCGCGAGGGATTCGGAGACGACCTGGCCGAGGGGGCGAAGTTGATGGGTGAGAAGTGGGACAATCCTGACGTGTTCATGGGGGTCAAGGGGCAGGAATTCCCGGCGTATGACCCGCGTGGCTTTGTCGGGATGGGCGTGGCGTATGCCACCTGCAACCGGGGCGCCTGTCATCTCAGAGCCTGGACCCCGGGGTTCGAGACTTCCGAGAGCACGCCTCATACGACCGACGGCAAGAGCGAGTGGGTGGTGCACGAACAGCACCGCTCGACGGCTCACGACGCCACCGGCCTGTGCCTGTTCACCGGCTTCGCCGGCGGCTCGCTCGAGTCGTTCACTCCGCTGGTCGCCGCGGCGACTGGTGTGGATTACACGGTCGACGATTTCGTGGCGATCGGTGAGAAGACCTGGAACCTGGAGCGGTTGTGGAACTTGAGGGCCGGCCTGACCAAGGCCGACGACAATCTGCCCAAGCGGCTGCTAAATGAGCCTCATACCGAAGGCCCCTCGGCGGGAGTGACCGTCGATCTGGATGCCATGCTGCCGGTCTACTACCGCGAGCGTGGCTGGGACGAAGAGGGCGTACCGACCGAGGAGAAGCTGGCCGAGCTGGGGCTGGCGTCGATGTAGGGCCCCGTGGGCCGAAGGACACCGGTGACCGTGATGGCCACCGCGAGTAAGGAAACGACTGACCATGACGAAGCATGTCATCATCGGCGGTGGCCCGGTGGCCACCAACGCGATCGAAACCATCAGGCAATACGGCAACGGCGAGGCGTCGATCACGCTGATCAGCGACGAGCCGCCTCATTCGAGAATGGCCCTGCCGTATTGGCTCTCGGGACGAGTCCCCCGCGAACACACTCACACCGCAGACGACGCCGAATTCGCTCGACTGGGCGTCGATGCCAGGATCGGCCAGAGGGTCACCGCGATCGATACCGCCTCGCGCACCGTGACACTGTGCGACGAGAGCACCCTGGAATACGACAACCTGCTGATCGCCACCGGCGCGGCACCGCTGGGTCTGCCGATCCCCGGAGCCGACCTCTCCGGCGTCCAGTCCCTGTGGTCCCTCGAACACACCGCCAGCCTGCTGGAAGCCACCGAGGGACTCGAGTCACCTCGGGTGACGATGATCGGGGCCGGCTTCATCGGCTTCATCATGCTCAACGCCATGCACAAGCGAGGCTTTGACCTGACGGTCATCGAGCGGGAAGGACACGTGCTGCCCAGGATGCTCGACGCCGAGTCGTCGGGGCTGGTCGAGAGCTGGCTGGGACTCAAGGGAGTCACATTGCACACGGGTGCGTCGGTCGAGTCGATTGCCGAGGGTGAGGGGGGCGGCAAGGTCGTCTCGATGTCCGGAGGCGGGACGGTCGAGGCCGACGTGGTGGTCGTGGCGACCGGCATCGCGCCCAACACTCAACTGGCATCCGATGCCGGGATCCAGATCGACGACGGGATCATCGTCAACGACCGCTGCCAGACCAGCGCCGAGGGTGTCTACGCCGGAGGCGACGTCGCCCAGGGCCCGGTGCTCGGTGGGGGCGACAACGAGATCCACTCGATTCAACCCACTGCCGTGGACCACGGCCGAATCGCCGGGGCCAATATGGCCGGTCACGATGCCCAGTACCCGGGCAGCCTGTCGCTGAACATCCTGGATGTCTGCGGCCTGCAGAACGCCAGCTTCGGCAACTGGGGCGACACCTCGGATGACGCCGTGACGATCTCCAATGCCGCCGATCACATTTTTCGCAAGTTCATCTTCAGTGGCGAGAGGATCAGTGGTGCGGTCTTCGTGGGACAGGCCAACGACCTGGGCATGCTGACCGACGTCGGCATGGTCAAGGGGATTATGCAGACCCAGACCGAACTGGGCGCCTGGAAGGGGTTCCTCAAGGAGAACCCCTTTGACGTCAGGCGGGCCTACATCGCCACCGGCGTGGCAGCTTCGCTGGCCGGGACGACCCTGTTGGGCCAGAAGGCCGAGCCTCGAGGATTCCACTTCGGCGGCGAAGCGCCTCGTTCGGCCGTCGACGGCTCACATGCCCAGTTGATTGCACCCAGGGCCGCCGCGATGGAGAAGGCGGCCGAGGTGGCTGCGGCGATGGCGGCCGAGGCGGCTGCTGCGGAGGCCGAGGCGACTGATGAGGGCGGTGAGGCGGCCCAGTAATGCAGATCCGCGTCAAGCTGATGGCGGCGTTGAAAGACAAGTCGCCCGAGGGCAACGTGCTGGACTTGCCCGACGGGGCCACGATCAACCAGGCCCTGGCAGCGATGAGCGTTCCGGGCAACTTCGTGCACCTGGTGATGGTCAACAACCAGATGGAACGTGATCGCGGACGCGAGTTGGCCGACGACGATGAGCTGATGGTGATGCCGCCGGTCGGGGCGGGCTAGGTCAGCAGGCCTTCGATCGGTGTGCCGTGGTAGACGGCGTGGGGCCGCTTGAGGTTGTCGTCCCAGGTGGCGTGCTGATCGATCCCCAAGGCGTCGTAAATCGTCGCCGCCATGCTCTCGGGCGTCTGCTTGTTCTCCCTGGGCTGACCTCCCTCGGCATCCGAGGCCCCAATCACCTTGCCGCCACTGGCTCCGGCGCCGGCAAAAAAGACACTCTGCACCGCACCCCAGTGGTCGCGGCCGGGCAGCTCGTAGTACTGAGGCAAAGTGAACACCCGCGGCGTGCGGCCAAACTCGCCGGCGGCGACGATCAGGGTGTCTTCCAACAGGCCACGCTCGTGCAGGTCGTCGATCAGGGCCGAGAGTGCCTGGTCGGTGGGAGGGAGCATCAGGTTCTTGAGGTGGTCGAAGGCGTTGCCGTGAGTGTCGAAGCCGCCTCGACCGAGGTTGACCTGCACCATGCTGACTCCGACCTCGACCAGCCGAGCGGCCATCAGCAGCGAGTATCCAAAGAGGTTGCGGCCGTAGCGGTCCAGTGCCTTGGGATCGGCGTTTTCGATATCGAATGCGCGGCGGACTCGGCCGGAGGTCAACAGGCTGAGTGCACCGCTGCGGTAGCGTTCGAGGCTGTTGACGGTGGCGTAGCGGTCGAGGAACCGTTGCTGGAGTTCGATGCTGCCCAGCAGTGCCTTGCGGTTGTCGATGCGTCCCTGCGTGAGTCCATCAGCGAGGCTGAGGTTGGGGGCTCGGAAGACCGGGTAGCCTGTGTGCTGTGCCTCGGGACGCCTCTGATGGTCCCAGCAGTTCGGGCAGGCACCCGACCACTTGCAGTCGCTGGCCGCCTTGAGCAGCCAGGGATCGAACCTCGGGCCCATCCGCCCGGCGAGTGTGCCCGGCGTGGTGATCGGGTAGGGCAGCACGGCCGAGCCGGGCAGGCCGTTGCGACCCGGTAACATCCGTCCGGCCATCGCGGCGATGCCGGGGAAGTCACTCGGCTTGGGGCCGCTGCCGAAGCTGGGCGGCAGGCTACTGCGGCCGGTCAACATCAGGCTGGTGCCCTGCAGGTGTTCGTTCCAGCCGTGTGAGACGCTGCGGCACAGAGCCCACTTGTCGCTGCGGGCCGCCAGCAAGGGCAGGTGCTCGCAGATCTGCACGCCGGGTGTGCGAGTCGAGATCGGATCAAATTCGCCTCGGATGTTCGCCGTCGCCTCAGGCTTCGGATCGAAACTCTCGTGCTGTGCCAACCCGCCGGTCAGAAACACATAGATCACCGAGCGGGGCCGGCGTGGTGAGGGCGAGTCGGCTCGCAATCGCTCCACGTCGGCCATCGACAGGCCCATCAGGCCCAATGTCCCCGCCTGCAGGATCTCGCGGCGAGACCAGCCGCCGTGGTCGATCGATGAAGTACCCATCGGAAGCATGTCGCGGCCCTGTGGCAGGAAGCAGCTTTCGCAGCGGGCATCCTAACACGTTATAATCGGCTCGGCCAACTTTGATGAGAACGCGTGGCGGTTCAGAGCGATTCCAGGAACACTACTCACGATGACAAAACGACCGATCGACCGCCTGGTCCTGCTCCTGGCCACCACCGCAGCCACCGCAGCAGCCGCAACCACCGCAGCGACCGCGAGAGCGCAGGCTCCCAAGCCGATCGTGTTTTCCGGTCACACCAACAGCGTCTCGCAGGTGGCGTTCGCTCCCGGTGGGAGTCAGTTGGCCAGCGGGGGCTGGGACGAGACGGTGCGGTTGTGGGACTCTTCGGGCGGTCCGCCGCGTCAGAGTCTGACTGATCACACCGACTGGGTGCTGGCGATCCGGTACACCGCGGATGGCAAGACGTTGTTGACGGCGAGCCAGCGGAGCGTGAAAGCCTGGGACCCCTCGACGGGTCGCTTGCGGAATTCGTGGGTGGGCCTGAGGGGTCAGCGGATCAGCATGGTGGCAATTTCCCACGACGGTCGGCAGTTGGCCTGCGGGATGCGAGACGGCGGCGTGCAGTTGTATCGGTTGGACCTGGCGGCCGGCGGAAAACTGGCATCGCCGCGGCGGTGGGTGGGTCACAAGAGCTGGATCGACACGCTGGTATTTGATCGCAGCGGCAAGCGGCTGGCGACCGGGTGTCGGACCGGGGAGATCACCGTGTGGGACACGGCTTCGGCGAAGCCGATTTCGAAGCCGGCCGGTCACGGCGGCCAGCAGGTGTCGGCCCTGGCGTTTGCTCCCAAGGGCGACCGATTGGCCTCGGGCGGCTTCGACACCGTGGTGCGGATCTGGTCGGTCGACGATGGCAAACCCCAGGGTGTGCTCAAGGGTCACAGGGGACTGGTGCTGTCGTTGTGCTACGCGCCCGACGGCCTGCTGTTGGCTTCCGGAGAACGGCACGGCCCGATCAAGCTGTGGTCAACCACCGACTTGTCGCTGAAGACCACCCTGCCAGGCCACTCGGGCGGACAACTCGGCTACAGCGTCCATTCGCTCGACTTCTCCAGCGACGGCAAACGCCTGGCCTCGGCCGGCCGCGACAAGCTGGTCCGGCTGTGGCAGGTCCCCGACTGAGACCTGGCTACTCGTCTTGGTCGAAGTTGTCCAACCCGTCGGGCTCCTTGTCGCCGTCTTCTGCTTCTGACTCGGAAGCCTCGAGCGGATCGCCCTGCCGGACGTGCAGCAGTTCGTCGAGGCGGGTGACGGCGAGGACTTCGCTGACGTCGTCGGAGGGGTTGAAGAGTTCGACGGTGACGTTGAGTTCCCGCAGCGAGGCGAGCAGACCGAGCAGGCCGCTGGGGATGACCACGATTCCGGTGAGATCGAAGGCGACGGTGTCGACGGAGTGCTCATCTATCAGCTTCAGCAGGTGGTCTCGGTAGACCGAGACGTTGAGCTTCGAGACGATCTCCTGACCCCCGAAGCCCAGCACGGTTCGCGGGCCCACGGCGTAGATTGTCAGCGGATCGTCGTCTGATGACATGACTTTGCTCCTCGTCGCACAATCAGCGACACGGCCTGGAATCCCCGTGTAGAGGTTTACTTTAGCGATCCAGCGGTTGGGCTTTCAACGTGGCTGGAGGTTTCTCGAGTGGGTCGTGGTGAGCAGTGACTCAAGCCGTGATAAAAGGGCCGAATCGGCTTGCTTCTGGCGTGGAATTCGGTTGAACGATGAGAAGCTAAACACTTTGAGTTGACCTTGGCGATTGGGTTGAACCGGGCGGGTCCGCGGTAGCTAGGGTCGTGAAACTCAAGCTGCTTCAATTTCATCCATTTCCTCAGCAGTGGTTTTGGAGGGTGTCATGCGGTTCAGTAGTTGGTTGGAGTCTGTCCGTTCACGTCTTCGTCAGTCGCCTCGCCGGGGCAAGCAGAGGCTGTGACGTCGCACGATGCGTCCCTCGATCGAACCTCTCGAGTCACGGACTCTTCTAAGCGTCACGTCGATCTTCGATCCTCTGACTGGCGACCTGGACATCAGTTCTGATGCCAGCGACGCGATCGTGGTTTCGATGGATGCTGCGACCAACGAGGTGCTGGTCAACGACCAGGCGGTCGACGACACCGAGGGTGGCACGGTGACTGCCGACGAGTTGACTTCGGTCACGGTCGAAGCCGGTCCTGGTGACGACGTGGTGGATCTCTCGGACCTGGACCCCGGCACATTTCCCGACCTGATCGGCACGGACGTTTCGATCAGCGGCGGTGAGGGTGCCGATTTGATCACCGGCAGCGGCCTGGACGACCTGATCGATGGAGACGCGGGCAACGACACGATCGACGGCCAGATCGGCGACGATTCGGTGTGGGGCGGTGATGGTCACGACAGCCTGCTGGGCGACGCCGGCGACGACACGCTCAATGGCGAGCAGGGTGACGACACGCTCAACGGCGGCGGCGGATCCGACTTCCTCAGTGGCGAGGATGGTGACGACGTGGTCCGCGGCCAGGGCAGCAGCCTGGATATGCTCAGTGGTGGAACGGGCAACGACGTGATTGACGGCGGTGCTGGTCACGACCTGCTGCAGGAGCAGAGTCGCGATGTCGATTACACGCTCGACGACACTACGTTGATCGCTGTCGAGGGCGAATCGAGCGAGACCGACCAGTTGACCAACCTGCAGGAAGCGAATCTCAGCGGTGGTCCCAGTGCCAACTTGATCGACGGCAGCGGCTGGTGGGGTCGATTGCATGCCAACGGGGCCGTCGGTCACGACACGATCATAGGCGGCGACGGCGCCGATCGTCTCTTTGGCGGCTCGGGCCAGGACACCATCGACGGTGGCAACGGCGACGATGTACTGCGTGGCCAGGGCGGATTCGACACGATTGCCGGTGGCGATGGATTCGACACCACGATTGGTGAAGAGTTCGAGATGGACGAGGATTACGACTTCGGATTTGACGGGGATGCCCCTGGTGATTCAGGGGGAGATCCGGGCGATGATCCCGGTGACGGCGGGGCGGCTCCGTCTGAATAAGCGAGTCGAGGATCGGAGTCGATGGGATTCCGGTGACGCAGTGAATGGGGCCGCCGGTCGCCAGAGGGCGACTGGTGGCCCATTTTTTTTGTGCATCTGGTTCGATCGGGTTCCTATAATGGTGTTGGCGGGCTAGAGACCAGCGGAAACCGGGATCGACCACATGCTGTTTCGCTCGCTCGGGTTCGGGCCGTCGCGCGGCCGCGCCCGCCGTACCTCTATCGCCGGCCGTTCTCACAACGGGCTGTCCCGGCCTGCCGGGGTGGTGGGGATGTCTCGTGAGGCCGAGGTGCTCGAGGATCGGACTCTGCTGAGTGTCCAGTTCGTGTTCGATTACAGCTACGACACGTCGGATTTCTTTGGTGATCCGGCTCGGCAAGCGGTGCTCGAGCAGGCGGCAGCGGACCTGGGCCACCGGCTGTTTGATCGCCTCGATGATCTGACGGCGACCGGCAGCAACACCTGGTCGGCGGACTTCATCGACCCGGGCAGCGGCGACCTGGTCAGCGAGACCGACCTGGTGGTTCCCAGCGATAGCCTGTACGTGTTTGTCGGCAGCCGTGATCTGGATCAGGGCGACGTGGGTCGAGGCGGATACGGGGGTTTTTCGGCAACCGGAGATCCCGCCTGGCGCGAGCGAGTCGAGGCTCGCGGGCAGGGAGGTGCCCTGTTGCCGGGACCGACCGACTTCGGTCCGTGGGGTGGATCGGTCACATTCGACACTCAGGCCAACTGGCACTTTGGCATCACCAGTGCGGGCCTGGACTCTGGCGAGGTCGATTTCTACTCGGTTGCGATACACGAACTGGGACACCTGATGGGTATCTCGGGTAGCAATGTCTCCTGGAGTCGTTGGATCATCGAGAGTGAGTTCGAGGGAACGGCGTCGCTGGTCGAGTTCGACGGTGTGGGCAGTGTTCCGTTGGACGTTGACGAGGGTCATTGGGGTGAGGGCATCACCGACAATGGCCAGGAGGCGGCGATGGACCCGTCGCTGAACAACGGCGTCCGCAAGGAGTTCACCGATCTCGATTTTGCCGGCCTGGTTGACCTCGGCTGGGCGCTGCTTCCGGTTTCCCAGACGATCGACGTCGCCGCGGGTGCCGACCATACGATCGTGATCGAGGACAACCAGGTGTCCTCGGACTTTCGCTTCCGGGTCACCGTCGATGGCACGGCGACCGACAACCTGCTGGTGCCCAGCGATGTGCTGGTGATCAACGGCGCCGACGGCTCTGACGAGTTCACCTTTGTGGGGCTCGATGCCGAGTTTGCGGCCCGGATCGAGATCAATGCCCAGGACGGCGATGACGTGGTCAGTGCCCAGGCGGGCTTCGACTGGAGCTATACGGCTCGGGGCGGCAACGGCGACGATTCGATGGTTGGTGGCGAGGGAGACGATACGCTGGAGGGCGGGTCGGGCGAGGACCTGTTGATGGGAGGTGAGGGCGACGATGAACTCGACGGGGGTGCCGACGCCGATCATCTTACTGGAGGGCCCGGGGCTGATCTGCTCGACGGAGGCGACGGCGACGGCGATACGTTGTTGGCCGATGGTGGAGACGACACGCTTGATGGGGGGGCGGGAACGGACCTGATCGAGGCCTTAGGCGACTCCGACTTCACGCTCACCGATGTCTCACTTCTGGGGCTGGGCAACGACGTCCTGGCGGGAGTCGAGGAGGTACGGATCACGGCCGGTGCGGCGGCCAATCTGCTTGATGCCTCGCTGTTCAGTGGCCAGGCGACGTTGATCGGGGCCGGTGGCGAGGACACTCTGCGTGGCGGCAGCGGAGCGGACGTATTGATCGGCAACGCGGGCCAGGACACCCTGGAAGGCGGTGGTGGTGACGACCGTTTGCTGGGCGGCCGTGACGCCGATCGGCTCGACGGCGGAGCCGGCAACGACCTCGTCAAGGGCCAGGGCGGCAGTCACGATTCGCTGATCGGCGGCAGCGGCGACGATACACTCGATGGCGGACCGGGCAACGACTGGGTGATCGCTGAGGGCGGAGTCGACTGGGTGTTGGGCGCCACGGTGTTGACCGGAGACGGACCCGACCTGCTGTTTTCGGTCGAACGAGGTGAACTCTCTGGCGATGATCTCGCCAACAGGATCGATGCCAGCGGGTTTGGCGGCAACGTCACGATTTACGGAGGTGGCGGCGACGACACTCTGCTGGGGGGCGACGGGATCGATCTGGTCAACGGCCAGGGCGGTAACGACAGCCTGTTGGCCGGTGGTGGAGACGACCGCGTCTTCGGAGGCGGAGGCAACGACTGGCTGGGCGGTGGCGACGGCGACGATCGGATCAGGGGGCACGGGGGAAACTCCGACACGCTTGTGGGCGGGCCCGGTGACGACCAACTTGATGGGGGCAGCGGGAGCGGAGACCGGGTGTACGAGTCGCACGACGGCAACCTGGTGCTCGTCGACGGTGAACTCTCGGGTGTCGGCACCGACCGGTTGACTTCGATCGATATTGTCGAGTTGGTCGGAGGTGCCGGCCCGGACCGGTTCAACGCGGCCGCCTACAGCGGAGACGTGATCCTGCGAGGTGGCGGCGGCAACGACACGCTGCTGGGTGGTGCCGGTGCGGACCTGCTGGTCGGCAACAGTGGCGACGACCGGCTCGATGGAGCTGCCGGAGCCGATCGGATGTTTGGCGGCAGCGGCACCGATCTGCTCGATGGAGGCCCCGGCAATGACCTGTTGCGAGGCCAGGCCGGTGACGGCGATCGGCTGCGAGGCGGTGACGGCAACGACACGCTGCGAGGAGGTGACGGGGTCGACTTGGTCATCGAGAGTGGTGATCGGGACTTCGTGCTGACGTCGACCAGCCTGGTCGGTCGCGGCAACGACTCGCTGCTTGAGATCGAGGGGGTCGAGTTGACCGGCGGGGGCTCGGACAACTCGATTGATGCCACCACCGCGGTGGTCCCGGTCACTCTGATAGGTGCCTCCGGCAATGACACGCTGCGCGGCGGCAGTGGTGACGATCATCTCGAGGGCTCAGCCGGCGACGACCTGCTGGATGGTGGTGGTGGAGCCGACCGGGTGGTGGGTGAGGGGGACGTCGATTGGACGTTGACCGACGTGGCACTCGAGGGAGACGGCAGCGACACGCTGGTGGCGATCGAGGCTGCGGTGTTGGCTGGCGGCGATGGTGCCAACCTGTTTGATGCCACCGGATTCTCGGGCGATGCCACCCTGGTGGGTGGCAAGGGCAACGACACGCTGCGGGGCGGGTCGGGGAACGACCGCCTGGATGGGGGTGCCGGGGACGACCGGATTGCCGGTCACGCCGGGTCGGATCGGGCCAATGGAGGCTCGGGTAACGACGTGCTGCTGGGAGGGGCCGGCAACGACACGCTGCTGGGCGGTTCCGGAGCCGACTCGATTCTCGGCGGCGATGGCGACGACACACTCAAGGGCCAGGGCGGCATCGATCGACTCTGCGGCGGCGACGGGACCGACCTGGTGGTGGGGACCGCGGCCGAGATCGACAGCTGCATCGGTGACTGCTTCGACGACATCTGCATGGATGTCTAGCGAAAAACGCCAAGTGCAGGGGTCAGACGCCGCCCCAGTTTGGCCTGTTTCCCCTGGAGCGTCCCGCAGGCGGGGCCTGAACCCTTTATTCCAACCGCCAACTCTCACGGGAAGGGGTCAGGCCCCGCCACGGGCGGCGTCAGACCCCGTGGCGGACTAGACCTGGTCGAGCAGATCGAGGATCGCGTTGCTCAACTGGAACGCCTCGTCGATTTCGCTGGCGAGGTTGGTGCCGAGTTGGTCATCGCCTTCGTTGCCCGCGATGACATCGGTTCCCCCGTTGCCGTTGATGAAGTCGTCTCCGTCTCCACCGAGCGCGGTATCCGAGCCGCTTCCGCCCAGCAGCGTATCGTGGCCGTCCCCGCCGACCAGGATGTCATTACCGGACCCGCCGTTGATACGGTCATCGCCGTCGTGGCCGCCAATGATGTCGTCGCCGCTGCCCCCGTTGATCGTATCGTGGCCGTCGCCGCCGTTGATCAGGTCATCGCCGGCATCGCCGTCGATCCGGTCGTTGCCGTGGCGTCCGGCGATCACGTCGTTGCCGCCCTGTCCGGCCAGCGAATCGTCGTCGACGCCACCATCGAGGGTGTCGTCACCGATGCCGCCCCGCAGGGTATCGCGGCCGTCGGCACCTTCGAGCAGGTCGTCGCCGGCTGAGCCATTGAGCACGTCGTTGCCACTGTTGCCGTACAGCGAGTCGTCGCCGAGTTCACCGGTCAGGCGGTCGTGGCCGTCATCGCCGCGGAGCACGTCGTCGCCGTCGCCACCGCTGATCGTGTCGTTGTCGATGCCGCCGCTGATCACGTCGTTGCCGTTTCCACCGGCCAGTACGTCGTGGTTGGCTCCGCCGTCGATCGTGTCGTCACCGGCTCCGCCGTCGATCAGGTCGTTGCCATCGTCGCCTCGCAGCAGGTCACCGCCGATGCTGCCGGTGATGGTGTCGTTGCCGTCACCGCCCTGGGCCAGCAGCCGGACATCTCCGAGATCCGACCCGGTGGCGTCGATGGTGTCGCTGCCATTCTGGCCGTTGACGACCAGCAGCACTCCGGAGGCCCCGTTGACGTCCTCGATCGTGACCCGGTCATTGCCCGAGGCGGCGTCGATCGTGACCCGGGTGACGCTGGATGCGACGGTAATCTGGTAGGTGGTGTCCGAGACCTGGATGTTCCCGGCGAGGCTGGCGCTGACGGTCAACTTGTTGTTGGCCGAGTTGCCCTGGACGATCAGTTCGTCGAAGCCCTGGGTGCCCGAGAAGTTGTCGGAGCTGGCCCCGACCTGCCAGATCAGCGTGTCGTCGTCATCGTCACCATCGACGGTGTCGATTCCACCCTGTCCGTTGAGCGTATCGTTGCCCGATCCGCCATTGAGTGTATCTCGGCCGCCGCCGCCGAAGAGCAGGTCGTGACCACCGCTGGCGTTGAGCAGGTCGTTGCCTCCGCCCCCGTTGAGCAGGTCGGCACCCAGGGCACCTCGCAGCGTGTCCTGCCCGGAGTTGCCGACCAGGGTGTCGCCGATGTAGTCGGGATCCTGGGATGTGGAGGGAGTCGGGTCTGGGTCTGGGTCTGGGTCTGGGTCCACGGCTGCACAGGAGTGTGAGTCTCCGGGATCGACGAGGCCGGGGGGTATGTCGAATCCGTCGACGACCGTGTCATTGTTGTTCGCCCCGTCGTCGGCACTGAAGCCCATTCCGCGACCGGCGAAGGCCGTCCAGATGTCGAATGCGTTCTCACCGCCGGTCAGGTTGACGTCGGCCTGCAGGATGGCATCACGAGCCTGCAGGAACGTCGGGTCCGTCGGACTCAACTTCATGCTGTCCATGGTGAGTTGCAGGAGCGTGTTGTTGCCGCCGGAACCCGCATGCAGATCGGCATCGAATCCACAACGAGCGACCATTTTCCAGTTCAGATCCCACAGCGCAGAGGCCCAGATTTCTCCTGCATCGTGTATTTGACTTGAGGTGTTGTAGCTTTCGTAGGTCAGGGGGTTGACGGTCATGTCAGTCGTGTAGGGGAATCTCCGTACGCCGGCCGGATCCTGCAGGTAGTAGTCTCCACTGACCTCCTGCATTTCCGGTGTGTCGGTTGTCTTTTGATGCAGCATCAGCGCCTGCCAGTCGCCCCAGCCTTCGCCCATTCCGCCCCCCTGTGAATTCGTGAGCACCGAGACATTCGACGGGCCGCCGATCAGCCTCAGGCTCACTCCATGCCCGTACTCGTGCACAAAGATCTCGTTGGACAACGATGACATCGTATCCGGGTTCGGAACCGTGTAGGGACCGAACGTGATTCGAGGTGAGGTACCGTCGGCAGTGACAATAATGTTGGGACCGGTGCCGGGAATCCCGCCGTCGGGATCGAGAGTATCGACGAAGACGGCGTCACCACCGGTTCCCTGGCCCGTGAAGTTCGTCTCCTGGAAGTTCCCGGCGGCTTCGTCGAAGCCGTACCGGTAGAAGATGTCGTGGACGATGTTTGCCCAGTAGAACATGTTGGTCGTGGCCGCATCCTCGTTGGCGCTGGGTGCCTGGGTCAGGTCCAACGGGAAAGTGAAGTCTCCACTGGTACCGCCATCGGGCCGGTTTCCGCCCGCGTTGTCGGAGTTGGCATCTTCCTGCACGACAGCGTTGTTGCCACGTGTGTCGGTGTAGACGGTCGTGCCGTCGTCGTGCCATCCGCTGGGCGAACTGACCGGATCCTGGGGATCCACGGCGAGGGTTCGGGCGGCGTCATCCGGATTGGCGACCGGCAACTCGAAGACCTCGTAGCTGTACCGAAGCACCAGGTCGGATTGCGACAGGATGTCTCCGGAAGTCGCGCTCGCGGAAATCTCGTAGAGATGAGGACCCTCGGTCGTCTGGATGGTCATGCTCCAGGCCAATTCGACTTCGCCGTCTTCGACCGGCACCCAGCGCAGGTGAACCGGGATGGGTTCCTGGGAGATCCCGAAGGATCGCAACACCTGAGCCTGGTCGACCGGAGCATCCTGGTTGGGGATGTCATCGGGTCCTTCGAGCGTGATGATCGTTTCGGCACTCGTCTGCCAATCAAACTCTTCGGCGACGCGGAGCAGTACCTCGGGGGCACTCAGTTGAGGAGTCAGGTCGTTTTCGGTTGGGACCTGGCTTCCCAGCCCCTGTACGAATTGGCTGTTGACTGCAACCAATTCGCCGGTGTCGGACATGTGAACCCCGATCGTGCCGCCTTGGACGTCGAGTCCTCCATAAGTCTGCTGCATATAGACGTGTGAGAGGCCCGACCGCTGGCTCACGTATTGATCGGTCACGCGGGCGTTTTCGAGGTCTGCCGGGTCGACACCGATGTCGTCGGAGCGTTCGACCAGGAAACTGTTGGCCAGTGCGATGGCGCTGGCGGCGTCATCGTCGGTGATCGTGCCAATTGCCTGCGCGTCCCCGATTGCGCCGTTTTGCGGGTTGGAGAGGATCACCTCGAAGGTCTCACTTCCCTCGGCAGCCAAGTCACCCAGCACGGTGATGCCAACGGTCTGATGGGTTTGGCCGGACTCGAAGGAAACCGTGCCACTTTGGGCAACGTAGTCGGTCCCGGCCTGGGCCGTGTTGTCGAAGGTGGAGTAGTCGACGGTGACAGTGTCGCTGGACGTGTGGGACAGCGTGACGTTGAAGATAGCGGTTGTCTGGACGGCGACTCCGTTGAGAGTCACCTCGACGTTGTCGATCCCCCACGACTCGTTCGCACCACCTTCCCATCCCGTCTGGGCATACCACTCGACGGTCAAAGTCGAAGCGGTGTGGGGGATGGCGTCGAAGGCCGGGTCGAGGCCCATGTTGTAGGCGCTGTCGTTCTTTTCGAATGTGTCGGAGGGGCCTGGGAATCCGAGGTCACTCAGGGGTGCGGGGGTCAGGGCGACTCCGGGTGGAGGCTGGTAGCCCTGGGTTGAGCCGTCGATGTTGCGGAAGTTCTCATTGAAGATCTCGAACCCGTCGAGGGTGACGACGAATTCGTCCGGGCCCCAGATACTCGAGTCGTTGGCGTCGTTCCACGAGTTGATGATCGCGAGCAGGAAGTCGATATCGACGCTCTCGTGGGCCGGCAGGTCGGTGAGTGTCAGCCGAGTGGGGATCTGGGGTGTAGTGGGCTGACCGGGTCCGTAGCCGCTGTCGTTCTGGAGGAAGTCGCCGGCGAAGACGTTCGAGTTGGTGCCGAGTCCGGCGAAGCCCTGGACGGGGGTGGTCGAAGTGAACCCGCTCAACTCGGCCGGGACGGTGCCCTCGAAGCCGGTGCTGAAGGCTGGCAGTGATGCGGTGTCGCCCTCGGCGGTGATGATCACATCGTCGATCAGGATCAGTGTCAGTTGAGGTAGGAAACTGTCGATCAGGTCGTTTCCGCCGCCACCTTCGAGCCGGTCGGCTCCGCCACCGCCGTACAAGGTGTCGTTGCCGCCCTGACCGCGGAGGTTGTCGTTGCCGTCGCCGGTGATGCTGGGATCGGAGCTATCTCCGTAGAGCACGTCGCTGCCGGCTCCTCCGTAGAGGTTGTCGTCACCGATGTCGCCGACAAGCAGGTCGTTGCCGCCGGATCCGCTGAGGCGATCATCGCCGTTGTTTCCCAGCAGGGTGTCCCGGCCGCCGCCGCCGATCAGGCTATCGTTGCCGTTACCGCCATCGATCAGGTCGTCGCCGCCCTGGCCGTTGAGATTGTCGTTGTCGTCACCGCCCTCGATCACATCAGCTCCGCCACCGCCACGGATCGAGTCGTTGCCGCTGTCGCCTCGTAACGTGTCGGTTCCGGATTCGCCGTTGAGAGTATCATCGCCGCCGTTGCCGTTGATCTGGTCGGCGTAGTCACCACCAGAGACGAGATCGTCGCCGTTGCCGCCGGAGAGCGTGTCGGAGCCGTCGCCGCCGTCGATTACGTCCCGGCCATCGAGTCCGAAGATCAGGTCCTTGCCGTCACCACCATCGATTGTGTCGTTTCCGTCGTTTCCGTAGATCCGGTCGGCACCATCGTTGCCATCAATCAGGTCATCACCCTCGCGGCCGTAGATGAAATCGTCACCGTCACCGCCGGAAAGCGTGTCGCCGAAACCGGGAGTGCCGTAGATCGTGTCGTCTCCATTGTGGCCGCTGACAAGCACGCTCATCGGGTCCCCGGTGACCGCGTCGACGTAGCTGAATGCGGTGGCATTGACTGCGCTGAGGTCGATATCGTTGGCCAGGTC
>CAUZJR010000001.1:0-51382 GCA_963580005.1 Planctomycetota bacterium | reverse complement strand
TGTTGATCAGGACCTGTTCGAGGTTGTTGGATTCCTCGCCCACGGCAATCATCTCGACAATTTCATCCGCGAATTCTCCACTGGCACCCAGGGGTCCGGCCAGCGACTTGCCGTCCTGGACACTGTCTGCCGCGGTGTTGATGGCTCCGGCCAGCACCATGTTGCCCGAGGCGTCCTTGGCGATCCTCAGCGAATTGAGAATCGGGACTCCGTTGTGCAGCAGCGTGCCCAGGATGCGGCAGAACCGCGCCGTGGCCAAGCTGCGGATCACATTCAGTTTCAGACGCAACCGGTCGGTCAACCACTGTCCCGCCTCGGTGCGAGACCACATCATGCCGCCAAACCCGATTCCCACCACGGCCAGCAGGATCAGCATCCAGGCCTGTGCCCCGCTGCCCTCGACCAGGGGCTGCTGCAGGAATCCGCTGATCCCCAGCAACGTGGTTGTGGCCCAGGGCAATTCGCCCTGGGTCTTGAGCCGGTCGAAGATCGGTTCGAACTTGGGCACGAACCAGACGATCATCACCGTGACCACCGTGAAGCCGGTGACGACCAGGAAGGCGGGGTAGGCGATCGCTCCGAGCACGCGTCCCTTGAGATCTTCCTGGTGGTCGGTGAAGGTGGCGATCCGCTTGAGCACGTCCTCGAGAAACCCGCCCTCCTCGCCGGCGCGGACCATGCTGACGACCAGGTCGTTGAAGACCCTGGGGTGCTGCCCCAGCGCGGTGGCCAGCGGGGTCCCGTCGGCCACCCGGTTCCGCACCTCGCCGAGCACCAGTTTCAGAGAGCCGACCTTGATCTGTCGGTCGAGCAGATCGAGTGATCTCAACAGCGGGACACCCGAGCGGAGCAGGTCGGCCAGCTGGCTGAAAAAGGTGGCCAGCAGCCGCGACTTGACCTTCCGCCCGGCGTACTTCTGCTGCCGAACTTCCTCGTCAGCCAGCACGATCGAGAGCGGAAAGAGGCTCTGGCCGGCAAGCGAACTGGCCGCCTCGCCCTGGCTGCCAGCGTTCAGCACACCGGTCACTTCGCGACCGGTCAGCTCTCTGGCTGTGTACTGGAATTCGGCCATCGGATCACTCGGCTCCGCCGGCATTGCTGCCGAGAGGATGGTTCAGAGACAGGGAAACGTGTTTCAGGATGGGGCTTGGGGTTGCCTGGAGCAGCCTGGTTCAGACCAGGTCTCCCTTGGTGATCCGTGCAATCTCCTCGACATCCGTGACTCCCGCTGCGACTTTCAACCAGCCTGAATCCCGCAGCGTGGTCATTCCGTTTTCCAATCCGTGTTGACGAATCCGGCTCGAGCTGGCTCGCTCGACACACAGGTCGCGGACACCCTCGTCGGTCCGCAGCAATTCAAAGATCCCGGTCCGGCCCGAAAACCCGGTGTCTCGACAGGCCCGGCAGCCGACCGGCCGATAGAGCACCTCGGGCAACGGCCGCGGGAAATCGGCCGGCAGCTCGGAGTCCACCGGCGTGTACGCTTCGCGACATTCCTTGCACAAGCGACGGATCAGCCGTTGAGCCATCACGCCCTCGACCGTGCTCGAAGCCAGGAACGGCTCGACACCCATGTCGATCAGCCGAGTGAAAGCACTCGCGGCGTCGTTGGTATGCAGGGTGCTGAAGACCAGGTGACCGGTCAGGGAGGCCTGGATCGCGGCGTTGGCGGTTTCGCTGTCCCGGATTTCGCCAACCAGGATCACGTCGGGGTCGTGCCGCAGGATGCTGCGGAGCCCGTGAGCGAACGTGAGGCCGATCTTGGTGTGGACCTGGATCTGGTTGATCCCCTCGGTCTGGTACTCGACCGGATCCTCGACCGTGATGATCTTCGTGGTCGTTGACTTCAATTCGTTGAGACAGCTGTACAGGGTGGTGGTCTTGCCGCAGCCGGTGGGTCCGGTGACCAGGATGATGCCGTGAGGCAGCTGGATCAGCTCGTTGAAGACCGCGATGATCTCCGGCGGCAGGCCGACGTTGACCAGGTCGAAGACCATCTTGCTCTTGTCGAGCAGCCTGAGCACGACTCCTTCGCCGTGGATCATCGGGATGATCGAGACCCGCACGTCGATTTCACGACCACGGATCCGCAGCTTGATTCTGCCGTCCTGAGGCAGTCTCCGCTCGGCAATATTCAGCCGCGACATGATCTTCAGCCGCGTGACGATCGAGGTATAGAACTGGTTGATTTCGGGAGGCACCGGCTGGGGTCTGAGCATCCCGTCGATGCGATAGCGGACCCTCAGGCCGTGTTCCTGGGGCTCGATGTGCACGTCGGTCGCGTTGAGCTCCAACGCCTCGATCAACAGCTCGTTGACCAGCCGGATCACCGACGCCGCCTGGGCCTCCTCGGCCAGGTCCCCGTCGAGGTCGTCGATGTCCTCGAGCAGTTCGACTCCATCGTCGGCCTGGCGCTGGACCAGCTCGGTGATCGTATCACCACCGACGCCCAGGTTGGCCTTGATCAGCTCCACGATGTCTTCGTGGCGGGCGAGGACGGGATCGAGTTCGAGTCCCGAGAGGCTGGAGAGTTCGCTGAGAGCTTCGAGATCGAAGGGGTCGCTGGTGGCGACCCTCACGCTGCCGTTATCGCGATCCAGCGGCAGCACCTCGTGTCGGAAGATGGCCGCGGTGGGGAACTGGCTGATCAACTCGGTGTCGACCTCGAAGTCACCCAGTTCGATGAACTCCATTCCGAGTTCATCGGCAAACGCCCCCAGCACCTGCTCCTCGCTCAACAGCCCCATCTCGACCAACACGCTGTCGATCCGGCGGCCGCCGGCCTGTGCCCGGGCCTCGCGCCACTGGTCCTCGCTGACCAGCCCGCGCTGCTGCAGAATGGATTCAATGTCCATGGCGGCTACCGCCCTCGGCTCGAGCCACGGCCGCCAAACGGTGAGCGGCCGCCTGAGGACCCGCCTCGAGACGAACCGCCGGTGCGGCCGCCGAAGGGAGATCCGCCACTGGATCCCCGGCTGGTGCGACCGCCGGTCGATCCGCCACGCCCCTGTCGCTGCCGCATTTCCATGAATTGCCGCATCCGCGCGGCCTGGTCGGTGCCGCCGCTGCCGCCGCGGCTGCTCGCTCGGCTCGAGGAGGGACCGAACCCGGTCGGACCACTCGCCCCGCCGCCGGTGCTGACGGTCGTCTTGGGCAGCAGGGCCTGGACGGCCTGCTGGATCGCCGTCGAATCGGTGTTTTCCAGGGTCACAATCCTCACGGTCCGCTTGGCCTCCTTGGCCGCGGTGTCGAGCGTGTTGACGAGAGCCTCGACCTGCTTGAACAACGAGTCACTGGCCGAGATCACCAGGGCGCTGGTGCGGCTGTCGACGCCGAGAGTCATCTTCACACCGCTCTGGCGGCTGTTGCCGCCACCGCGGGAGTTGCGGCCGCGGCTGCTGCCGCCACCACCACCCATCAGCATCGCCAGCGGGTTGCCGCCCATCGCCTGGCTCGCGTTGCCGCCCGAGCGGCTACTGGCGGTGAGTTCTTCCTTGTAGACGTCGCGAACGATCTGGGCGACCTCGTTGACGTCGGCATGCTCGACGGTGATGTACCGAGGGGCACGGCTGCGGAGCTGTGCGGGGAGTTCGGCGGCATCCAGGATCTTCAGGACGCTCTCGACATCCGCGATCTGGTCGGCCGGACCCGAAACAAACAGAGCGTTGGATCGTGTCTCGGGAATGATCCGCAACGACATCGGACCATTGGCGAGTGAGTTGATGCCGGTCATGTCCATCAGGCTGCTGCCCATCGACGAGAGTCCTCCGGTGAGGTCGCCGAAGAGACTGCCGCCGGAACCGCTGGCGGTGGCCGACACCGAGCTCTGAGGAAAGAGCCTCTCGAGCATCAGGGCCGCCTCGGTCGCGTCGGCCGAGCGAAGGTAGAAGATGGTCCAGGTCGTCTTGGGTGACATGTGAGCCATCAGCGACTGCAACCGTGCTTCGAGCCGGTCCAGAGCCTCCTCGTCGTCGGAGATCAGGACCAGGTTGCCGTCGCGGATCTCGATCACGATTTCCGCAAGCGGCTCGTCTCCCGCCGCAGCCGGCTCGGGATCGGGCCGCAGCGGCGGCCGGGCCGTCGCGGACGCGGGAGCCTGGGGAGTTGTCGGCTGAGCCTCATCGGATCCGCCGCCTGCTTCGGGCGCAGAAGAGAGCAGGACGAAGGCCTTGAGGAACGTGGCCTTGTCGGCGGGCAACTTCAGCAAGATCTTGCGGGCCTCGAACAACTCACGCGTCCGCTTGCTCGCCGACCACTCGACCTGGGTCAACTTGCCGTCCTTGTCGGCGTCGAGGTTCTGGAACACGAAAGTCGCCAGCCTGCGGTGCCGCTGAACGTCGTCAACGGCGGGTGTCTCGGGTGCTCCACCAGTGCCAGCCCCGTTGCCAGCCCCGTTGCCAGCCTGTCTGAGAGGTGGCACGCTGAAGTTGGCCGAGTTGCGATCGGCACCGGCCGCCGCGCCACCGGCTCCACCACCGGCCGCACCGGTCTCGGGTCTCACCCGGGGATCGTCGGCCGAGGGCACTCGTTCTTCACGAATCGGTCCGCGTTCCGAGGACGGGGTACTGATTCGGATCGGGTTGGGTGTCACCGACTGCAGCAGTCTCAGCAGCGAGTTCACATCGCGGCCGCCCAGCGGGATGGTGCGGATCGGTCCACCTCCGGTGGCCATCGAGACTCCGATGGCGCTGTCGAGCTGGGTGACCATCTGCTTGATCTCGGCGATCTGCTCGGCACTGCCGCGGACGACGAGGTAGCCGGGATTGGCGATCACCGAGGGTGCATTTTCGATGTCCTTGGAGTAGAGCCCCTGCAGGGTGGCGGTCAGCGTGGCCGGGTCCTGCCGGATGGGGATGATCGCGGTGGTGGTCAGGCCACCGCCCTGCCCGTCGAGCTTGCGGATCATCCGCTGGATTTCGTCGTGCCCCCGCTTGTTGGACATCACGTGAATCGTGCGGAACCGCCCGTCCTCGTTGATCACCGCACCGGGGAACAGCACGTCAAGTGTCTTGGTAACTTCCATCGTATCGGCCGAAGTGACCTTGTAGACCTCGAGGTACGGCTCGTTGTCCTGGTCCTGTTCGGCGAACCGATTCGGGGTGTCACCGGCGGGAATGTCGATCGTCTCGATCGCCTTGCGGATCACTTCCATCTGCGCCGGCGGAGCCATCGCCAGCAGCATGTTGGTCCGTTCATCGACGGTCACCGAAACGCTGCCGCCGGCCGAAGCGCCACGACCGGAACTCTGCTGTCGGCTGGACTCACGCGAGCCTCCCCGGCTCCCGCCAAACATCGCGGCAAAGCGGCTGCGAGGATCCGAGCCACCCCGGCTGCTGCCTCGACTGCTGCCCCGGCTGCTGCCCCGGCTGCTGCCTCCGCTGCTGCCTCCGCTTCCGGAAGCCGCACTGACGTTCTGGACACCACGAGCCTGCAGCCCGAAGAGGTCTCGGACCATCTTTTCGGCCGAGAGTGCCGAGACGTTCTGCAGCACGAAGGCCTCGTACGTCACGTCCTTCTTTTCCTCGGGAATGTAGCTCTTGAGAACCGCGTGGATCTCAGCGACGTTGTTGGCCAGGCCGGTGACGACCAGGGAGTTGGCGACCGAGAGTGCGGTGGCCTTGCCCTGAGGGCCCAGCAGGTCTGCCACCTCGGTGGCCGCCTTGGCCGCGTCCTTGCCTTCCAGAGGCATCACCACCCGCACCAGTTCATTGCTGGCCCGAGCGGGCAAATCGGCAATCGCCACGGTCGGCACCAGGTTGGGCGGCACCGTGTCGTCGACGTTGACGACCACCGCGAAGCGATCGCGACGGAGCAGGATGAAGCCCTTCTGCAGCAAGGCTCCGTTGAGCACGTTGAGGGCTTCGGTCGGGGTGTATTCCTTGTCGTCGAAGTAGGTGAATGTCCCCGGAGGCACGGTTTCCCGGTCCCAGGTCAAAGCGGCCGCGTCGGCAAACATCTTCAGCACGTCCGACCAGGGAGCCTGGACAAAGTTGAACTTCAGCGACTTCACCGGCTGGGAAGACCTCGCACCGGCCTGGGCACCAAACGAGGCCACAACCGTCGCGGTGGCCGGCTTGCCGTCGGCACCCACCACCCGGGCACCCCGATCGGCTGCCGGGGCCGTTGCGGGCGCGGTTGCAGGTTTGGTTGTGGTGGTGGCGGGCTTGGTATCGGCGACCGGCTTGGGAGTCCCCTCGGCCGAGGTGCCGGCCAGGGCCTGGAAGCTGGTCTTCTGGGTCGCGGTCAGCAGGCCCAGCACGGCCTGGTCACGCTGCTTCCCGAGTTGTTCGCGTTGGGTCTCGAGGGCCTTGAACTTCGTCTCGCGTTCGTCGCGAGGCAATTCCCGGTTGCGGAACACCGCCATCCTCGCCGCGTCCAACGCCCGCTTCTGCTGATCATGTCCTGTCAGCATCGCCTTCAGTTTCGTCTTCTGGTCGTCGGTCAGCTTGAGTTCGGCGACGACCCATTGGGCACCGAGCCCCCCGGTTCCCCGCCGTTTCAGCTGGTGGACTCTGAGACCACGCAGTTGCTCGGAGGAAACCACCTTGGCCAGTTCGGCCTCGGCAGCCTTCCGCTGCGTGTCGAAGAACGTCTGCCGCTCGGCCTCGATCCTGGTCCGCTCGGCGTCGTCCTTCGCCTCCTGGATCCGCTGCCCGAACTCGCGAGCTTTCTCGAAACTGCTCCGAAAACTGTCGCGGATCTTGCTGATCGAATCGGCCTGCTGATCGGTCAGTTTCAACTCCGCCCGGATGTCCTCATCCCGGGCCATGTCCAGCAAGCTGTCTCCACCACGTCCTCGGCGGCTTCGCTGAGCCTCTGTGCTGGCCGTGTCGACCAGGGCTCCCGCCAGGACCGCAACGGCGACGGCGAGTCGTGACAGGCTGTTGAGATTCAAGCTCTTCATGATCAATACTTCCATGCCAAGTCAGGCTCCCTGCCAGTGAGCCGCGACAGGCGGCTCGGAGGACAGGACCAATGGTCTTGTTGGTCTTGTTGGTCTTGTTGGTCTTGTTGGTCTTGTTGGTCTTGTTGGTCTTGTTGGTCTTGTTGGTCTTGTTGGTCTTGTACGGTTAGGAGATCGTATTTCCAGCAGTCTAGTTCGCCCACACCGAACAGGTCGGAATGGACTGGTGTTGGGTCGGGGGGGACGTGAGAAACTGTGAGGCGATCTGGCGGAGATTCCGATTACTCCGATAACACCTCCAACTGGTTGTTTCCCTTCGGACGGTTTTGGGGCTATTCTAGAGGAACAAACCCCGCCGAGCGGTGTTCAGACTGGAGAAAATGGGAGATTTCTGATGACTCTGTCACGCGTGCTCTTGGCAGCCTGCTCTGCCCACTCGAGTAAGTTGGCACTGTTGCTGCTGTCCCTGGCCACTCTGCTGGCCTGCCCGGCCACCCTATCGGCCCAGACGATCCGTTTCGGTAACGGTCAACGCGGCGGCATGAGCTTCATGATGACGCAGCGGGGTGGCGGAGGTGGCGATGATCGCGGCGAGCGGATGCGGAGTTTCTTCTCTCAGATGCGCTCCAGCAACGCGTCTCCCGACGACCGCCGCCAGCAGATGCAGTCGTTCTTTTCCCGGATGCGAGGCGGAGAACGCGGCACCAGCAGCAGGGGTGGTAGCAGCAGGGGTGGCCGCGAGGGAAGCGACCGAGGTCGGCGCGGGGGTTCCTCGAAGGAACAGAGCAAGCCGAAGCCCAGGGTGCGAGTCACCGTGGACCTGCCCGAGCAGTACGCCGGTCTGGACCTGGACAAGGATGGGCAGTTGGGTCTCTACGAATGGAAGCTGGCGGCGATCGCCCAGTTCCGAACACTCGACGCCAACGGCGACGGATTCCTGACCCCGCGTGAACTGTCTGCCGGTTCGAGTACCGAAGCAGTCGCAACGGCGGCTCCTGCGGCAGCCTCCGCCGATCCGACTGCGGCCTCCACCACGGCGGCCCCCTCGACAACGATCACCGTTTCGGCAGCAGCCGCTCCGGCGGCTTCGAAGAAGGACGCCGGATTGGTCCGGATCGCCAAGTACACCTTCAAGGCACTCGACAAGGACAAGGACGGCTCGCTGAGTGCCCAGGAGTGGAGCCAGAGCAAGCGGACACGCGAGAGCTTCAACAAGAAGAAGGTGAAGATGAAGCTGCCGATCGACGAAGCGGGCTTCGTGGCCGCCTTCCCGTCTCGACGCTAGTCGCCACCCCGGCCAGCCAGGCGCCTGGCTCGTTTGAGCACATCGGGCATCACCTCCAGCCACCCGGTGCTTGTGACCGCGGCTGATTCTGTGGTGGTCTGCAGCAGTCGCTCGTATCGGTCGAGCAGCTCGCTGGCCGCTTCGCGGTCACCTCGCTCGACGGCCAGCACCAGCGCCGCCCGGGACCACGAGGGGGCCAGGGCTCCCTGCTGGGCATCGGGCAGTTCTCCGAGCCGATCGACCAGGTCGCGGGCGTCCGAGGATCGACCCTGCTGAAACAGCCGTCGAGCATGCTGCAGGATCATCAACACGGCGGGAACGGCATCCTTGGAAACGGCCAGCGACTGGGCGTAGGCGGTCCAGGCGTCGTCCCATTTTCCGAAATCGACCGCCCGGCAGCCGGCTCGTGCGTACTCACTGGTGGAAACCGGCCGGATCTCCTGATCGAGCCTCTGCCGACGGGCCCAGCTCTCGAGCCATCCCAACCTCCGTGCCCCGTTGGCCAGGAAGACCGGTCCCAGTCTCCGGAATTGTCGACGTCGGTGCCGCCGCGACCGCGCGGCGTCCATCGGGGCATCGAGTTTCAACCACCCCTCCCGCCCCACCGCCTCGGCCAGCAGCCTGCCGATTTCCTGGTGCCCCTGCAGGGTCGGGTGGACATGATCGACGTACCAGTCCGATCCCGGCAGTCCCTCGGGACTCCCGTTGCGGATCTCCAAGGCGGCATCGACCAGGGGCGTTGCGGTGGCCTTTGCCACCGCAGTCAGCACCCGATCCAGCCGCCCGATCATTCTCAAGGGACACACGTCCAGGTCGCGGGCCCTACGGTAGGCAACCGCCGCGGGTTCGGCGTGTCCGAGTCGATCGAGTGTTCGAGCGATCCTCCAGGCAACCAGGGCATGCTGGTTGTCGAGTTCCGCGGCCCTGCGGTAGGCAGCCAACGCCGCTTCGAACTCCCGCTGCGAGGATCGCAGTTTTCCTTCATCCATCGCCGCCTGCCACAACGCAGCCTCCTTGACACTCAACCCGTCGCGGTGCTGCGACTTGAACGGGGGGCAGTCCCGCAGGTTCGAACCCAGCCGAACCAGCAGCAGCGGCACCCCGGCCTCACGACAGGCTGAAATCATCGTCTCCAGAGATCGCCCGTACTGCTCGACCACCTCGTCCTGCCACGGCAGGTCGCGTTGATACGACGCGAACCCGCGTTGATGGTCGAGACGGGCTTCGACCTCCGACGGGCCGTCCTCGGAGACCGGCTCGGGGTCACCTCCCAGCCACCTCCGGCACAGCGTCACCGTCCGCAGCGACATCGCCGTGTCCTCCAGCCAGGCCATCGCCTGGTTGCGGTCCTTCAGACCCCGGTAGCTGCGGTCTTCCAGGAACTCGTTGTGACCGGTGGCGACCACCAGCAGGTCGGGCTGATACCCGAGCACCTCGGCCACGATCGGCCTCAGGCGGTAGCTGGCATAGGAAAGTCCTCCGCAGTTGACCGCTTCGATCGTTCGCCCCTCGGATCGCTCGGCCAGTTCCAGCCCCAACCAGCGTGTGAACGAACTCTCGGTGGTGTAGGGACGTCCTCGTACGGTGGATCCCCCCAGGCAAAACAGCCGAAATCCGTCCTCGGGCTTCACCGCGGCGAACTCCTGATCACCGAAGAACACGCCTCGTGCCGTAGCCGTCCGATAAACGCCGTCCCGGGTGTCGGCTTCGAAGAGCCGCCCCGAGCGGTTGAACCCCGACAGCGGATCATCGGCCAGCGAGGGATCGGCGACATCCAGGCCCCACAGCACAGTTTCCAGCACCACGAAGGGGCAGAGTGCCAGAAAGACCGTCAACAGGCGGAACGCGCGGCGACGCCCGCGGCCGCTGGAGGACGTGCCCGGAGCACCGGGATCGGGGACCGGGGATTGAGGAGCGGCCATCGAACGGACAACGGGATGGGGCTGTCAATCGGCCCGGTGTTGGGCTATACCGACGGCCGGGAAACGAGGGAGTCGCTCGCGGAGCCTAGCATGACACACCCGGTCGGTAAAGAACTTCAGCAACCACCCCCCGCAACTGCAACGAACTCGCCCACTGCGATGAAACGGGATCACCTGCTGCTGCGAATGGGCGTGGCGGGACTACTGGTGCTGCTGAGTCTCAATGCGTGGCTGACCACCCGCCACATCGAGCAGCAGTCGTTGTCCTCCCAAGAGCATCTCTTCTGGGTCCTCTGTCACGACGGAGGGACTCCCCAGAGTCGCAAGGAGGCCTTCCTGGGGCTGGTGGCTGCGGGCAACTCGATCTGGACCTCCGCCCGACTCGAAAAACTCGACCTCGATGGAGTCGACCTGGCCGGGACCTACCTGGCCGGTGCGATCCTGGATGGAAGCCGGATGGTCGATGCGCAGCTGATGCGAACCGACCTGCTGCAGGCGAGTCTCAAGACGGTCGATCTTCGCAAGGCCTCGCTGGTGGGGGCCCAGATGGAGGAGATTCTGGCGCTGAGAGCGAGGCTTGACGAGGCCCAGTTCTTCGAAGCCAACCTTCGCTCCGCCTCGCTCGAACAGGTCCACGCTCACAAGGCCCAGTTCGCCAGGGCCGACCTCTCTGAGGCCTACCTCTACATGGCCGACTTCACCGGGTCGAGCTTCACCGGTGCCAATCTCCGCGACGCCAACCTCGAAGCAGCCATCTTCCGCGACACCGATCTCTCGCTGTCCGTGATGGACGGAGTCCGGCTGGTCGATGCCGACTTCAGCGGTGCCAACTGGTGGCGAGCCCAGGGACTGACGCAATCGCAGCTCGATGAACTCTCGGCCAAGTTCTCACCCGACGAAGACGCCTCCGACGAACTCCGCGAAGACTACCAGCGGTGGCTGGAGGGCCAGTAAGTAGCCCTAGCGCTGCTGACGCTTCCGGGTCGACCCCGGCGTCTCATCCAGTCGCCGCTTCCGCCTCTCTTCGGCCCGCTGCCGCTGACGCTGGATGCCGCCGCCGATGGCCGCTCCGAGCATCTTCAGGTAGCCCTCCTCGACCTTCAGCTGGAACCGCATGCCGTTCTCCGAGGGTCGGATGTCGACCTGCAACCGGTCGCCTCCTCCGGCGAAAGCCGTACGAGCCCGCGCGGCGAAGGGCCGCTGGGCGTCCATCTTGTCGAGCCAACTGGACATGTTGAGCACGAACTGGAAGGGAGCACCTCGCTTCTGCTTGCCCACGGTCGCCCGTGCGGCAGCCAACTCGTCGATCGCCGTCTTGGTGGCTTCCAAAGAACTGCTGTCGCCCAGGGCGAACCAGACCACGTTGGGTCCGGTGCCAATATAGACCGACGGCTTGCCACCGTAGATCCGCTGGTTCAACGCGCTCACAGCACTCTCGCGACTCCCGATCCGGTGAAACGAAACGCCCTTGTGCGAGTCAACATCAAGTTCCATCTCGCCCACCTCGGGGTTCTGCTTCAGCTGAGCCATGATCGAGCGGACCGAGGCGGAGATCTTCTGGCCGTCTTCGACCTTGAGTCCCCCGTAGAGCGCCATCCGCTCCGGCGGCAACACCTTGTATTGGAAGAACGCATCGGCATGACCCGTCTCGGCCGTCTTGTTCAGGGCGGCAAACAGACTGCGGACTGCCGGAGCCACGGGCTCGAGTTGAGAGATGATCTGAGGTTCGATCACGCGGAGGAACTCGGTCGTGTTGCCCTGCTCGCGGTCGTCCATCTTCCACGACAGCGAGAAACTCAGCGGAGCCTTCTCGTCGAGCAGCGGGGCGAAATAGCTGGGCCGCGAATCGATCTTGGCCAGCGCCTTGGCCCACTTGCCGTTGGGCTTGGCCTCGAACTGAAACTCGATGACCGCGTCCTTGTCCTCCTTCGAAGCGTTGATGCCCAGCGTGATCCGGTCGCCTTCGGCCAGCAGCAACTCGATGAACTCCAGCATGTTCGATTCGTTGGCACGCCGCAGTTGGTAGGGGCCGTCAGGCTCGTCGTCACGCTGCTGCATGTTGGCATTGAACTGACCCCTCAGCACACCCAGCAGGGTCGTCTTGACCGCGTCGGGAACCGTGTCCAGCCGCAGGGTGACCGCCAGGTCGTGGCGGGCCGAGAGGCCACCGGTGAGCTTGGCGGGGTCGAGGAATTTCTGATCGAGATTTTCGGCGTCGGTGCTGATGAACGCGTAACCGCCTCGCAGCAGGATCTGCTGGCGACCGCGAGGTCCGACCAACTCGTAACGGTTCTCTTCGCCGTCGACCGGCTTGAGAGAGGTGGTGCCGCCGCCGATCGTCTGAGTCAGCTCGTCGATGCTCTCCACGGGCAGATACCCGACCGGGATCGGACGGGGTGGGAACCCCGGGGCCAGGAAAATCATCACGCCCAAGGGCTTCTTGCGGTCGACCCCCTTGAGGTTGTTGACCGTCGACAGGCCGCCGTCGATCATCTCGTTGATCTGCGACTGTCCCGCGGTCTCGAAGAGGTACTTCACATCGCCGAGCAGGCGGTCGACGCTGGCCACGTTGATGATGACCAGCGGCACGGCAGCCGACCTGTCGGTGTCATCGGCCTCGTCGTCCTGGGCTCGAACGGCCGAAGGGGTCCCCATGGTGATCAGTCCGGCGATCAACAGGGCCAGCATCCGCCGCCAAGATTGTGAACCAAGCGTCATGATTCCTCTCGCATTCTCTTCATTTCAGAGAGCCTGAACCGGCCACGACCGGCTCACACTCACCCGCAGCACAAATCCCCGCGCCGCAGTTGTAGGAATTCATCCGACCGAGGGCCATTCCCTGGCCCGCCGCTCGGATGGATCACCGAATTTCGCGAGATCGACTCGGTCGAAACCCGTGAAGGCGGCCCGTCCTAGGCTACACCCTTCTTCTTGGCGCCGGGCCGCGTCGGTCGCTTCGGGCGACCACCCTGGCCCTTTTTGCCCTGGCCACCGCGGCCGCCTCGGCTGCGAGTGGGCGAACGACGGGCGAGTTCGAACTTGGGTCCCTTGAGGGCTTCGAACTTGGTCTTCTGTCCAGCGGTCAGGACCGCGGCGATCGCCTTGTCGGTCCCGGTGCGAATCGCTTCGCCCTTGGTCCGCAGATCGGCAAACCGCTTCTGGATTTCCTCGCGAGAAGCCCGCTTCCGCTCGGTCTTTTTGGCACCCTTGGCACCCTTGGCACCCTTGGCACCCTTGGCACCCTTGGCACCCTGAGGACGACGACCACCGAATCCGCCGCCCAGACCCGCAAACAGCTCCTGCTGCTTCTTCTGGCTAGCTTCCATGGTCATCTTGATCTTGGCGATCTGGGCGGCCGAGAGACCCAGGGCCTTGGCGACCTCAGGCTCGGTCAGGGCACGGTTGCCCTTCTGCTGCAGGACGATCTGCTTGAGACGCTTGGACTGGGCTTCGTCGAGAATCAGGCCATAGAGATCCGCTTCGGCTTCCTTGGACTTCTTCTCCGAGGTCTTACGCAACTCGGCCAACTTCTTCTCTCGGTCTTCAGGAGACAGATCGCGGAAATTGCCACCAAACAGAGCACGGAAGTCGGGGCGAGCCGACTGGGACAGTTCGCGGATGATCCCCTGCTGCTCTTCGGAAATCTTCAGTTCCTTGCGAACTTCCTCGCGGCCGATCAATTGCAGTGCACCCGGAGCCCCTCCGCCCCGACCACCACCGCCAAAACCACCAAACCCGCCACCACGCTGTCGCTGGCCCCGCTGACCACGCTGGCTCTTTTTGGGTTGCTCTTTCTTCTGCTGTGCCTCAGCAACCGAAGCAGCCAGCAGCGACACCGCCACCACGGCGGTCAGTCCACGCAGCCAAGTAAGGGATCGCAACATGTTTCGTGACTCCTGGTAGAGAATGTCTCGTAATCGGCCTTACAACTCGCTCGACACAGCCTGGAATCCGCCGTAAATCGAGCAGTTTTCGTTTTATCACTTATACAGAATCAGGACAAGTAGGGACGGACCCCCCGGAGTGGGGGCTCCGGGAGGCCGCCCCGGAAGTGGTGAGCCGCCCTCTCGGATGGCTCTCCGAGAAGCCTAAACACCTGAATTCCGGCAAAGTTTCGAAAAAAAACGGCTGGAAGCTCGAGATTTCCTCGGACGACGATTCCCGCGGCTACAGACGAGATCCGAGAATCGTTCACTCGGAAATACCCGCATAACCGATACAAACTAACTGATGACCCAATCTGGCTCGTGTGGCTGATTGCCTTCAGTTGCCTGCCGTGAGTGTTCCACCGCCAACCAGCCGGTTCCCGACCGGATCGGCGAGGTCGAAACGAGGATCTGCAATCGTGGGCTGCATTTCGTATCCGAGACCCGCACGGTTCCTGGTCGTGCTGATGTCCGCACTGGGGCTGCTGCCTGCCCCGGCCAACGGCGGCGAGTTGACCGATTCGCTGGTTGACGTGTTGAGATCCGACGACCCGGCCGAGACCTATGTGGTCCGCTCGGGGCTGGGTCACAGCATCGGAGACGGAGTGGGCTACGACAGCGGGTTTTCAAACTTCAGCAACTTCATCCCGCTGATCGAAGAAGCCGAGCGTCGACTGCTGTTTGCTGATGTTCACCTGCTGATGAACAACCGGTCCGCTGTCGGAGGCAACCTGGGCTTCGGACAGCGGGTCTACGACGCCGACGCCAATCGCACCTGGGGCGTCTTCGCCTGGTACGACTTCCGCGAAACCCGCGAGAACTGGTTTCACCAGATGACGATCGGCTTCGAGACGCTCGGAGAACATCTCGACGTCAGGTCCAACATCTACATCCCCGACGTGGGCGACGATCGCCTGCCCAATCCCGACCGAAACTACTTCTCGGGCAACCAGCTGGTCATCGCCGACGAAGCGGCCATGACGGCCGTCGACCTGGAAGCGGGCACATCGCTGGTTTCCTTCGGCGACATCGTCACCCGCAGCTACGCCGGCGGCTACTTCCTGCGTGCCACCGGCAGTCCCGACACGTGGGGCTGGCGGCACAGGACCGAGCTGGAATGGACCAATCGCATGTGGGTGAATCTCGGAATCCAGGACGATGACCTGTTCGGGCGAACCATCACCGTGGGCATCACGATCCACTCGTTGCAGGCCGTCGCCCCCTCACACCCGGCTCCGGCATGGCCCACCTTTGACAGCATGGCCCGCTCCGACGCACCATCGGACCAGTCGCACGTCGCCGGCCGCCTCTCCGAGCCGACCCGGCGGTTTCGCAATATCATGATCCACCGCCAGGAACGCGTAGCGGCAGATCCGGCCACCGGAGCCCTGCTCTCCTTCCTGCACGTGGTCCCGGATGGAATCGGTAACGGTTCGATCGAAGCCCCCTTCGGCACGTTTGAGGATGCGATGGCAGACTCTCGAGCCTCGGGAAGCCGCGTCTACACACCCCAGGGTGGCACGTTTACCGAAACCTTCACGCTGAAAAGTGGCACCGAGTTGATCTCGAGCGTCAACCAGCACCGTGTCGCAACCCAGGGCGGCCGACGCCTGCTGCCACGATCCGGGATGACCCCGGCCACAATTCTCAACGGCGACATCACGCTGGCCAACAAGACCCGGGTAGACGGGTTCCAGATCAACGGCCAGGTGATCGGTGACGAGGTCGAAGATGTCACGCTGTCGAAGAACCTGATCAGCCCAACCGCGCCCCAGGCCGGCATTTCGCTGACCAACATCGACAACGGCGGGAACCCGATCACAGTGTCCCAGAACACGATCTCCGGTGGCGACATCGGGATTTCGGCAACCGGCACCACGCTCGATCTCGTGTTCACCGACAACTCGGTCCTGGACGCGGCCACGCGGGCCGTTCAGCTCGAGGCCACCGGCACCGCCGCGTCGGCCTGGACCGTGACCGGCAATTCGCTCTCGGGAACCAACCTCGGCAACGGCACCGAGGCCATCCTGACCAACTCGGGGACCGGGTCGCTGGCGCTGATCCTGACCCGGAATTCCAGCAGCAACAGGTTGCCCGCGGACCTGATCAACTACGACCTGCGAAACACCAGCACCGGAACCTTCACGCTTCAGCCGTTCGGAACGAATTCCGGCGACGTCGGCAGCTCCGACGAATCGGTCAGCATCCCGTAATCCGCGGCGTGAACACTTCGCAGCCCAGGCCGGCCAGGGCCTGGCAGAGCCGCTGGTACATCGCATCGTCCAGGCAGCTGCCGATGATCGCGCCACCCGAGCCGGCGAACTTGGCACTGGCACCGGCCGATCGAGCCGCCTCGATCATCGACACGTGCTCCGCTGGCAATTGGCAGATCGAGGCCCGCAGGTCGTAGTTGGCGTCCAGCAGCTCGTGCAACCGCTCTGCATCACCGCCGGCCAAGGCCTCGATTCCCTCAGAGGTCAACTCAGCAAACCGACCCATCGCCTCAAGCACCTCCGGCTCACCCTGCTCGTACCGCTCGCGGAGCCGGTTGTGGAACACCTCGGTCGGTTCCCCCGCGTCGCTCGAATAGGCCACGTAGAGCCTGGGCAGCCCGGCGGGATCCAGCCTCACGTAATCCCCGCACAAGTACCCCTCGCAACTCTCGACCCTCTCGTGCCCAAAGTCCATCGCCACCACCCCGCCGAAGACCTGGATCACCCGGTCCTGCAGCCCCGCGGTGATCCCCAGTTCCCCGGTCTCCACGGCCAACGCCAGAGATGGCTGCACGCGTCGAGGAATCTCCACCGCATAGAACTCCATCAACGCCCGCAAGGTGGCGACGATGATCGCGCTGGAACCGGCCAGGCCGACGGCTCGAGGAATGTTTGACGTGTAGCGGACGGCAAAGTTGCGGTCGTGCAGTTCCAGTCCACGACCCGTGCAGTACTCGACAAACGTCTTGATCGTCGCCTTGACCAGCCGCACACCGCCGTAATAGCCGTGCAGACGAACGTCCTCGACCAGGTCACCGACCGATGCGAATCGACTCTGGTCCTCCTGGCTCAACAGGATCTCCACCCGGTCCCATTCGTAGAGAATCGTCTCGGCCCAGAAGTTCTCCAGCGCCAGCGAGATCGTCCGGCCGTGGTAGCCGTCAGACGGGTTGCCCAGCAGGCCGGCCCTCGCCGTGGCTCGTTGTCGGATCAGCCGCATCAGAGCGTGCCGCCATCGAGCAGCCGCCGGAGTTCGTCTCGAAGATCCGGGCCGTAACGAGGGTCGGCCAGGGCGAACTCGGTGAAGGCCCGGAAGTAACTGCCGAAGTTGCCGATGTCGAATCGCCGCTCATCAGGACGCAGCCGGATCCCGATCCCACGGCCCCCGTCAGCCAACACGCTGCGGATCGCGTCGGTCAACTGGATCTCACCCCCCTTGCCCGGCTCGGTCCGCGACAACGCATCGAAGATCCTCGGCGAGAGTACGTAGCGGGCGGCGACCGCCAATCGACTCGGAGCCTCCTCCACCGACGGCTTCTCGACCAGGTCGGCCAGCTCGAATGCCTCGCCCACCTCAGCCTCCGACTCGCCCGATTCCGGCCGGGCGATCCCGTAACGAACCACGTCCTCCAACGCCACCTCCTCGAACGCCACCACCACGTCGGCACCTTCGGACTCGAACCGCTCGACCATCCTCGCCACGATGTCCGACTGGGCGTTGACACCAATGATCGAATCGCCCAGTGCGACCACGAACGGCTGGTCGCCGACCAAAGGACGTGCACACAGCACGGCATGGCCCAGGCCCAACTGACGACGCTGTCGCGTGTAGAAGTATTCGAGGCTCTGCCGCTCGAAATCCAGCTCCTCCAGTAACTCCTCACGCCCCGTCTCACGCAAAAACGTGATCAACTCCCAGTTCGTATCGAAATGATTCTCGATCGAGGCCTTCCCCGGTCCAGTGACAAACATCAAGCGGTGGATGCCCGAGTTGGCCAGCTCCTCAACGACATACTGCACCACCGGCTTGCGGCCGACCGGCAACATCTCCTTGGGCTGACTCTTGGTCGAAGGCAACAGCCGAGTGCCCTGCCCTGCGACAGGCACGACGGCCAGGTCGATCGCCATGATGGGGTTCCGAGGGGAAGAGGAAAATGGGAAGAGGAGAAAGTCGCGTGGTGGGAGGGGTCTAGGGAGAACTGGGTGGGGGCTGCGGTGGGGGCTGCTGGGTGGTGGCTTGGATCACGAAGCGGGTTTGTCCGTCGTCGGCCTGGTCCTGGACGACCTGCCATTCCTGGGCGACCTCGGTGATGCGCACCGGGGGCAGAGCGAGTTCGGCGAGCCAATCGAACCAGTCATCGCGTCCGACGATGGCGTCCTCGAGTCGTGCTCCGGTGAGGTCGGCTCCGCTGAAGTCGGCGGCGGTGAGCGTGGCGCCGCGGAGGTCGGCCCCTCGGAGAATGCTGCCGTTGAGCTGGGCTTGAGTGAGGTCGCTGTTTTTGAGTTGCGCGCCCGAGAAATCGGCTCGCCTGAGTTGTGCGCCTCGCAGCCGTGCTCCGTTGAGCACAGCTGAGGTGAAGAGGTTTCCTTCGAGCGAGGCTCCGGTGAGATCGACGCCGGACATCTTGGCCTCGGTAAAATCAGCCAGCCTCAGGTCCGGCCCACCGCTCGTCGCAGCCGACATGCCCGTCCCACGGTAGCCGCCTCCGGCGGCCAGCGTCATGCCCAGCTGCAGGCCGGTGAGATCTGCGGCTCGGAAACGGGCCATGTAGAGATGAGCCTCCTCGAGCTGAGCACCTCGCAGGTCAGCTCCACTGAAATCCGCCTCGCGGGCGTCCACATGCGAGAGATTGGCCTGCCTGAGATCGGCGTTGCGGCCGCGGGCTCCGGGGAGCCGAGCGTGTGAGAGGTCGGCGGTGTTGAGGTTTCCGCCATCGAGGACGACTCCGGTGAGATCGGCTCGCTGGAAGTTGGCCCCAGCCAGCGAGGTGCCCGAGAAGTCGACTTTGGCCAGGTACGAGTCGGGCAGCTGCACTCCGGCCAGGTTCTTGTCTCGCAGACGCAGGCCGGCCAGCGACTTCGAACCCCGCTGGTTGATTTCCTCGAGGATCCCGCGGATGGCACCGCCGCCACCGGGCCGACTGCCGGCATCCACCAGCACCAGCCACTGCAGCTGCTCGCGAGCCCGCTGCCGATCGGGAGCCTCCATCAGGTAGACCAGCGGGATGCAGGCCAGCCCCATCACCGCCAGGCCGCAGGCCACCTTGGCTGTCGCCGAACCGGCCAGAGCGTACACCACCCACTGCATCGCGTACTCGGTCCATCGGAATGGAACTTGCCAGCCGGGACAGGGCTCGGGTCGGATCGGTCTCACAGAATCGGGCACGTGAAGACTCCAGCTGAAACACGACGCCACCGGGCCGGGAACGGGCCGCGAACCGACCGGGAACGCCGCTTCCATCATCACCGGCCCGCACGGGTCGATCAATGGGTCAGCGGATCCGGCGACCACCGACCCGCGTGGGTTGTCACCGATCGCGATGGTGACTCATATTATGAGGGTTGTCCGGCCCGATGGTGCCCCTGCTGGGACCTCGGACCGGTCCTGCTGTGACTGACTTTAGAGGATGGAGACGACGCCGATGGTGGGACACGAACCGACAACCGCCAGCCAGGTCAGACAACTCAGCCCGAAGCGGCGGATCGGAGTGCTCGCCGCCGCGGTGATCTTCAGCGGACTGTGCGCCGGCCAGCTGCCGGCCGCCGACCAGAACGCACAGGTGGACTTCAATCGGCAGATCCGACCCATCCTCTCAGCACACTGCTTCGGTTGCCATGGACCGGACTCCGGCAAACGCGAGGCCAAGTTGCGACTGGACACCCGCCAGGGTGCTCTGGCACCCCGCAAGGGCCACAAGACCATTGCCGCAGGAGCGCCGCAGAACAGCGAGCTGTTCCGGAGGATCACGGCCGAGTCGGCCGACGAGCGGATGCCGCCCCCCGATGCCAACAAGCCGCTCTCGAAGCCGCAGATCGAATTGATCCGGAGATGGATCGCCTCAGGAGCCCAGTGGCAGGAACACTGGGCGTGGGTCACCCCCACCCGGCCCCCACTTCCCTCGCCCGCCGATTACCTCGACTTCGTCCGCTCACCGGTCGACCGCTTCCTGCTCGAGCGTCACTACAAGGAAGGGCTGGTCCCGTCCAGGCCCGCGGATCGCCTGACGCTGATCCGCCGAGTTTCGCTCGACCTGCTCGGCCTGCCCCCCACCCCCGACCAGGTCGACGCGTTTGTGGGCGACAATCGGCCCGGGGCCTGGAAGCGGCTCGTCGATCGGCTGCTCGGCTCGAAACACTACGGCGAACGGATGGCGATCTACTGGCTGGATGTCGTCCGCTACGCCGACAGCAACGGCTACCACTCAGACGAAGCCCGACAGATCGCACCCTACCGCGACTACGTGATCGAGGCCTTCAACAGCAACATGAAGTTCGATCGGTTCGTGACCGAGCAACTTGCCGGTGACCTGCTGCCCCAGGCCAGGGTGAACCAGAAGGTCGCCTCGGGCTTCAACATGCTGCTGCAGACGACCAGCGAAGGAGGTGCCCAGGCCAAGGAATACCTCGCCAAGTACTCAGCCGATCGCGTCCGCAACACCAGCTCGATCTTCCTCGGCGTCACGCTCGGATGCGCTCAGTGTCACGACCACAAGTACGACCCGTTCACCTCCAGGGACTTCTACCGCTTCGCCTCGTTCTTTTCTGACATCCAGGAACGGGGAGTGGGCAATCCCACCGCCTACCCGGTCCGCACCGGCAGCTTCGACAAGTCGATCCGGACCGTCGAAGCCCAGATCACCGACCTCGTCAAGACCCTGGCCACCTCCACCCCCACGCTCGTCGCACAGCAGCTGAAGTGGGAGACGGGCCTGGCGGCCGAGGCCACCGCCAGCGTATCGCTCTCTGCCTGGTCCAGGATCGGCCCGTTCCCGGCGGCGGACTTCGAGCAGGCCCACGCCAAGGCGTTTGGCCCCGAGACCGACTCCGATCTCAAGAAGACTCACGACGGCCTGAAATGGGCCGCCGCCCCGAAACTCGTGGACGGCAAACCTCACAACCTGTCCGGCCAGAACTGTGCCACCTACCTGTTGCGGACCATCACCACCTCCAAGCCCCGCAAGCTGGTCGTCTCACTCGGCAGCGACGACAGCATCAAGCTGTGGCTCAACGGCAAACTCGCCTTCGAAAAGAAGGTGCTGCGAGCGGTCGGCCCCAACCAGGACAAGGCCACGCTCGATCTCTCCGCCGGTGAGAACCAGTTGCTGCTGAAGGTGGTCAACGGCGGCGGCGGATACGCGTTCTACTTCCGTGCCCTGCAGAGTTCTCTGCCGGCACCGGTGCTCGCGGCACTCAAGCTGCCTGCCGACAAGCGTAATGCGGCCCAGAAGAAACTGCTGGCCGCCCACTACCGCTCGATCGCCCCGTCCCTGAAGCCACTCCGCGTCCGCCTGGCGGCAGCCCGGAAGAAAAAGGTGGACCTCGAGAAGGGCCTGCCCAAGACCCTGATGACCGTTTCGGTCAAGCCCCGTCCGATCCGCATCCTGCCTCGAGGCGACTGGATGGACGACTCGGGACCTGTGGTCGAACCGGGCGTGCCGGGCTTCCTGCCGACTCTCGAAGTCAAGAAGCGGCGACCCAATCGACTCGACCTGGCTCGTTGGATCGTCCGCAAGGACAACCCCCTGGCGGCACGGGCCTTCGTCAACCGGTTGTGGAAACTCTACTTCGGCCACGGCCTGGCCACTCCGCTGGACGACCTGGGCGCCCAGGGCTCTCGGCCCACTCACCCCCTGCTGCTCGACTGGCTGGCGGTTGAGTTCATCTCGAGTGGCTGGGATGTGAAGCACATGGTCCGGCTGATGATCGATTCGGGTGCCTACCGCCAGCAGTCGCTGGTCGACCCGGTCCTGAAACAGCGCGACCCCTACAACCAGCTCCTGGCCCGCCAGTCCCGCTTCCGGCTCGATGCTGAAATCGTCCGCGACAACGCCCTGGCCGTCAGCGGCCTGCTGGTCACCGAGATCGGCGGACCCAGCGTCAAGCCGTACCAGCCGGCCGGTTACTGGCGTCACATGAACTTCCCGGCCCGATCCTGGAAGTCCTCGGCCGGTACCTCGGTCTACCGCCGCGGACTCTACACCTGGTGGCAGCGGATGTTCCTGCACCCCAGCCTGCTGGCATTCGATGCTCCCAGTCGCGAGGAGTGCACGGTCGAGCGGCCTCGCTCGAACACCCCCCAGCAGGCCCTGGTGCTGCTCAACGATCCGACCTATGTCGAGGCGGCAGCCGCGCTGGCCGGGCGGATCGTCGATTCCCAGGCCGTCGGCTTTGCCCCGCGACTCGCATGGGCGTTTCGCCAGGTGCTCTCCAGGCGACCGCGTCCCCAGGAGACTCGCATCCTGCAGTCGGTCTTCGACAGTCACCTGGCCGACTACAAGGCCGACCCGGCCGCCGCCCGTGCCGCCCTGACCGCCGGGCGACTGAGCCCCCCGAAGGACGCCAGCGACGACGACGTGACCCGGCGAGCCGCCTGGATGTCGATGGCCAGGATCCTGCTCAACCTGCACGAGACCATCACCCGCTCCTAGACCCGCATGGCTCTTCCCCCCGCATCACCCCTGTGAAATGACTCACATGTCCGATCTCACTCGCCACGCAACCTCCTCCGATTCCGCGATGTTGCCCGAGACGTCCGTGCCGCTGGCCCGTCGCTGCTTCCTGGGCCGCTCGGCCGCGGGCATCGGCGGCCTCGCGCTCGCCTCGATGCTCGCTGACCAGCTCGCCGGGTCGGCCCCCGCCGCCGACCAGGCGGTCCGAGTCCCCAGGTGGACCGGGTCACTCAAGAATCTGCACTTCCCGGCCAGGACCAAGCGAGTGATCTTTCTGTGCATGGCCGGAGGAGCCAGCCACCTGGAGACGTGGGATCACAAGCCGAAGCTGGCCGAGATGAACGGCAAGCCGATGCCCGACTCGTATACCAAGGGACAACCGATCGCGCAGCTGCAGGGCAAGAAGCTGACCTGCCTGGCCCCTCAGCACGAATTCAAGAAGTACGGCGAGAGTGGCCAGAACTTCTCGAGCATCTTTCCGCACCTGGGCGGTGTCGCCGACGAGATGTGCATCATCCGCTCGATGAAGACCGACGCGATCAACCACGACCCGGCTCACACCTTCATGAATACCGGCACCACGATCAGCGGACGCCCATCGATGGGTGCCTGGCTGACCTACGGGCTGGGAGCCGAAACCGACAACCTGCCGGGATTCGTCGTGCTGACGTCGGTCGGTGGCGGACAGAACCAGCCGATCGCCTCGAGGCAATGGCACAGCGGATTCCTGCCCAGCCGCTTCCAGGGCGTCCACTTCCACTCCAAGGGCGACCCAGTGCTTTATGTCAAGAACCCCGCCGGAGTCACCCGCGACCGGCAACGTGACGTGATCACCGCCGTCCAGAAACTCAACCAGCTCAGAAACGACCTGGTCCAGGACCAGGAGATCTCAACCCGGATCAGCCAGTACGAGATGGCCTTCCGCATGCAGGCCAGCGTGCCGAAGCTGATCGACATCTCCGATGAACCCAAGCACGTGCTCGATCTCTACGGCACACAGGGCAGCGACGGCTCGTTCGCCGCCAACTGCCTGCTGGCCCGGCGGCTGGTCGAACGAGGTGTCCGTTTCGTGCAGTTGTACCACCGTGGCTGGGACCACCACGGCAACATCAAGGCCGCCTCGGCCCGGACCGCCAAGCTGGTCGACCAGCCCGCCGCCGCACTGATCGCCGACCTCAAGAAACGAGACATGCTCAAGGATACGCTGGTCGTCTGGGCCGGCGAGTTCGGTCGCACTCCGATGGCCCAGGGCAGCGGACGCGATCACCACATCAAGGGCTTCTCGATCTGGATGGCCGGAGGCGGCATCAAGGGAGGCACCTCCTACGGCAACACCGACGAACTGGGCTACAACGCCGTCGAACACGTCGTCACCGTCCACGACCTGCACGCCACGATGCTCAGGCTGCTGGGGGTCGACCACCTGAAACTGACCTTCCCGTTCCAGGGCCGTGACTTTCGTCTGACCGACGTGGCCGGTAACGTCATCGAACCGATCCTCGCCTGAGACTCTCGCTCACGAAACTCAACTCGCCAATTCACATTCTCTCCAGGGAACACACACCATGATCAGACGTATTCTCCCCGTGGCGATTGTCGCCGCACTGCTGATCTCCGTTGGCCTGCAGTCCACCGACAGCACCGCCGCCGAAAAGAAGAAGGGTTTCGTGGCCCTCAAGAGTCTCGAGAAGGACTTCTTCGTCGCCGCCGGCAAGGCCGAGAGCTGGACTCAGTCAGCGATCGGGGTGATCGAGTGCAATGGCAAGCCCAACGGCTACATCTGCACCAAGAAGAGCTACACCAACTACATCCTCAGCTTCGAGTTCCGTTACCCCAAGCAGAAGGGCAACAGCGGAGTGCTGAACTACATCGCGGGCGATCACAAGATCTGGCCGGCGTGCGTCGAGGTGCAGGGTCACTACGACAATCTGGCGATGATCTTCGCGATGGGTGGAGCCAAGGGTCCGCGGAACAACGGCGACAAGGCCGCCCGTGAAAAGGCCCGCAAGCCGCACACCGAATGGAACAAGCTCGAAGTCATTTCAGAGAACGGAGTGCTGACCGCCAAGCTCAACGGCGTGCTGATCGCCAAGAGCGGTCCTTACATCAACCGCAAGGGCCCGATTGGGCTGCAGTCCGAGGGTGCTCCGATCCACTTCCGGAACATCAAGGTCAAGGAACTCTAGCAGGCCGCTGAACAGGCCCGGCTGCCGGAGTCATCCCGATCAGAGCACAGAACCCGCCCATGCTCATCGGATACGTCAGCGACGAAAACCACTCGGCCGTCAGCTGCGCCACGGTCGAATTCCGCCAGGCCGACCGCGCCTGGACGCTGGCAGCCGCACCCTCCGGTGCCCTCTACGGGGATCTCGAGCTGGGCGACTACGAGGCGATCGTGGCCGCCCCGGGTTTCGGCTCCAAACGAACTCGACTCACCATCACCCCCGGCCGGCCCCACCTGTTCCGGCTGCTCTCCGACGGGTTCCTCGGCTACATGGGGCCGGGCTGGTGCCGCTCGGGCGAGACGGCCGAGTACCGGGTCCATTCGGTCGAGCAGTTCCGGCTCGACCTGTTCCGTTACGGTTGGACCAGGGAGTTCATCACCAGTTACGGCTGGTGCGACGAGCACGGTCACCGGGCGATGATGCAGATCACCCCCGATGGCGACTACACCGGCAGCGGCGTCGGCTGGAACCGTACCGGCTACACGCTCGAGTTCCAGAAACACGGCCTGACCGCACCGGACCGCTCGGGACTCTACTTCCTGCACGCCACCACCCTCGGCGGCCGCTTCACCTGCTTCCCCTGGATCGTCTCACCGAGGGCCCCGGCCTCCGACATCTGTGTCCTGGCCTCCACCATCACCTGGAACGCGTACAACAAGTTCGGCGGTCGCAGCAACTATTTCAGCCAGGAGGGCCTGACGGCCGAGCCGGTGGTCAATTCGCGGCAGGACCTGGGCCGTTACCTCCGCCCCGACACCTGGCCGTTTGAAGAGACCGCGGCCCCGTTGTCCTTCGACCGGCCGGCACCCGCCTGTGTCATCCCCGAATCCGACACGATCACCTCTCCGATCCGAGGCCGGATGGGATCGGCGCTGGCGCCCGGCGAATGGCGGTTGCTGGGATGGATGGAACGCGAGGGATTCGAGTACGACCTGTACAGCGAAACCGAGTTGCACTTTGACCGCGTGCCGCTCGAGAAGTACCGCGTGCTGGTCCTGAACACTCACCCCGAGTACTGGTCGCCGCAGATGTACCAGCGGGTCAAGAACTGGGTGCACAACGACGGCGGGCGGTTGATGTACCTGGCCGGATGCGGCCTGTATGCCGAAGTCGAATTCCCCGACGAAAAGACGATGTTGTGTCGTCGCGAGGGAGAACACTCGTTGAGGGGCGAGTCGGAAGCCCAGTTGCTGGGGTTGGCCTACACCCACTCGGGATTCCAGTCGGGTGCTCCCTACCGCGTGCTCGATGCCGACGACCCGGTGTTTGACGGCACCGGCCTGGGTGCCGGAGACCTGTTCGGCCACCGCAGCCTGCACGAACGCTGTCCGGGAGGCGCCTCGGGCCACGAACTCGACAAGATCAGCCCCGACTCACCCGCCGGCATCCGTCACCTGGCCAAGGGGACCAACCCCGGCGATTCGGGCGCCGACCTGGTGGCCTACGACACCGAGTCGGGTGGTCGAGTCTTCTCGGTCGGATCACTCTGCTGGACGCTCTCGATCGCGATCGACGAGGGTGTCAGCGCGGTGACCGCCAACGCACTTCGGGGCATGCTGGAATGAGCGACAGCGAGCCGGCTTCGTTGTCCGACGGCGAATCCGCCCGCTCCAGCGTGCCACGGTCTCTGCGGATCACCGTGCTGCTGCTCGTCGCATTTGCCTCCAGCAGCGCCTACCTCACTCGCCACTTCCTGACCGTGGTCAATACCACGATCCAGGAGGAACTGAAGATCAACAGCCAGGACATGGGCTACGTGTTCGGAGCTTTCTCGCTGAGCTACGCGATCTTTCAGATCCCCAGCGGAGTGGTGGGTCTGAAGATCGGTACCCGTCAATCGCTGCCGCTGTTCAGCACGTTGTGGTCCGTGATCACCGTCTGGACATCGCTGGTCACGTCGTTTATTCCGCTGCTGATCAGTCGCCTGGCATTCGGAATCGCTCAGGCCGGGCTGGTCCCCAACACCGCCCAGGTGATCAAGGACTGGTTCCCCTCGCGGCTGCACGGATCTGTCTCGGCGATGATCGGCGTGGCCATGTCCCTGGGCGGCGTGGCGACGATCCGCCTGACCACCTGGTTGCTCGAGGCAGAATGGGAATGGCGAGAGATCGTGCAGGTCTACTCGTTGGTCGGCATCGCCTGGGCGGTCATCTTCTGGTTGGTCTTCCGCACGCGGCCCGAGCAGCACCCCAAGGTGAGCAGTCCTGGCGACGAGCCAACCGACACGGCGGCCACCGATCTCCGTCATTCGGCCCCCCGCGAGACATCCCAGGGGAAGTCTGCCTCCGACCTGGCCCACGAGAACCCCGAGGCCGGGCCGGGACTTTGGAGACTGTGTTCTCGAGGTCCGATCCTCTGGATGTGCATCCAATCTCCATTCCGCGCCGCGGGATACGCCCTGTTCGTCACGTTCTTCCCCCAACTGCTCCAGCAGGGGTACGGCCTGAGCAAGATCGACGCGGGCAACCTGACCGCCTGGCCACTCCTGGGCGTGATCGTCGGAGGTCTGATCGGGGGCGCCGTCATCGACATGCTGCAGAAACTGACCAACAACCGCACGATCAGCCGCAGTGGCTTCAGCAGTGTTGCGCTGCTGATCACCACCGTGCTGACCGCCTGCTCGGCCTACGCCGCAACACCCCACCAATTGGTGGTCCTGATCACGCTGGGCACAACGTTCTCCGGTATGGCGAGTCCGGCTGTCTGGGCTGGCTTGATCGACCTGGGAGGCAAGAAGGCGGCGGTGATTTCGGGAGCCTCCAACATGGTCGGAGGACTGGGCGTCTTCGTGGTCTCAATCCTGGTCGGCAAACTCGTGCATGTGATCACGATCAACGGCACGGGTTGGGAATTCCTGATCATGGTCCACGCCGGATTCTATCTCTGTGCGGCACTCGCCTTTGTTCCGGTGCGGATCCCCGACCGACCGGTGACCGAGCCTCCCGAAGACCCGCCCGCAGTCTCCTCATCGGATGACGAGACTCCCGAAAATATCGAGAAGGCCGAGGACACCGACTGATGAAGATCACGCGAATCACCGCGACACCGATTCACGTGCCGCTGATCCCCGAGTTGACCACCAAGACGGCTCACGGCGAACACATCACCTCGCCGTATGTGATCGTCGAGGTCGAAACCGACACGGGGCTGCTCGGCTACGGCGAAGCGACCGTGGCACCTCGCTGGAGCGGCGAGACCCGCACCGGGTGCCTGGCGGTGATCGACGATCTGATCGGCCCGGCCATCCTCGGCATGGATCCCCGCGAGATCGCTGTGGTGTGGCAGAGGATCGACGGAGTGATTCGCTTCAACCCGTTCACGAAGGCGGCCGTGGAGATGGCCATCTGGGACCTGGCCGGCAAGGCCGAAAACGCACCGGTCCATGACCTGCTGGGGGGCAAGGTCCGCCAATCGGCACCGATCAAGATGGTGGTGGGGGCCTTTGAGGTCGAGAAGGCGGTGGGGTTGGCGCAGAGGTTTCTCGACTGGGGCGTGCGGACGCTGAAGGTCAAGGTGGGCCTGGACCCCGAGACCGACATCGCCAGGTTTCAGGCGGTGCGCGAGGTGGCCGGTCCGGACGTGCCGATCGGCCTGGATGCCAACTGCGGCTGGTCGGCTGAGACGGCTCCGGAGATGCTCGAGACGCTGACCGCATTCGACGTGCTGTTTGCCGAACAACCGATCCCCGCCGGTGATCCCCAGGCGTTGGCCATACTCAGGCAGCAGACCGACATCCCGATCATGGCCGACGAGAGTTGTTTCACGGTGGCCGACGCCATCCAGTTGACGCGTCACGACGCCGCCGACATCCTGGCCGTCTACCCGGGCAAGCACGGCGGGTTGACCGAGACGCGTCGCATCACGGAGGTGGCTCGCGAAGCAGGGATCGTCTGCGCGATGGGCAGCAACCTGGAACTGGGCATCGCCACCGCGGCGATGCTGCACCTGGCAATGGCCGACCCGACCATCGACAGCGAACGCTACCCGGCCGACCTGATCGGCCCGCTGTACCACCAGGCCGACCTGATCACCGAGCCATTGAATCTCGGCCCCGAAGTCGCCACCGTGCCCGAGGGCCCCGGGCTGGGAGTCGAGTTGGACCGTGAACAACTCCACCGGTATCGAGAAGAAACCTGACGCTCACCCCGATTTCCAGACGCTCCGACTGGATCAAGGCTTGGATCAAGGCTTGGATCAAGGCTTGGATCAAGGCTTGGATCAAGGCTTGGGTAAAGGTCAGTCAGGCGGAGCCTGACCTACTGCGCTTGCGGCGGGCTCGCATGTTGAGCACCTCCACCAGCACCGCGAACGCCATCGCGAAGTAGATGTAGCCCTTCTTGATGTGCATCCCCATCGACTCGGCCGTCAACATCACGCCGATCAGGATCAGGAAACTCAACGCCAGCATCTTCACCGTCGGGTTCGCCTCGATGAAACCACTGATCGCATCGGCGAAGACCAGCATCACACCCACCGCAATGATGATCGCCGTCACCATCACCCACAATTCCTCCGCCATCCCCACCGCCGTGATCACCGAGTCCAGCGAAAAGACGATGTCGAGCAATGCCACCTGGATCATCACATTCCTGAAACTCACCGGCTTGCCCGACTCCTGCGACTCCTCTTCACCCTCCAGCGTATCGTGCACCTCGTGCACACTCTTGCCAATCAAGAACAACCCGCCCACAAACAGGATCAGGTCCTGGACGGTGAAGACGTTGATCTCATCCTGCAACTGACCCGCCCGGTCCTGAAGCCACTCGGCGGGAAGCCCAATGTCCTCGGTCAGGTTGACCAGGGGATGAATGAACAAATTGTTGTTCGGATCGAGCATCCAGAACAGCAGGCACAACAGCATCAACCGCGTGACCAGCGCCGCGGCCAGACCCAGCCGTCGACCCAGAGGCTGCTGGTCCTCAGGCAATCGACTGCAGAGGATCGCGATGAAGACCACATTGTCGATCCCCAGCACGATCTCCATCGCGGTCAGCGTCAGCAGCGCAGTGATGGCCTGAAACGGATCCACGTCACGTCGTCTCCAGTCGCTCCAACATTCTCAACCCGCCGCAGACGGGGCCGGGACACTTTGTTCCCTGCCGGGGGAACCGATACGATAGCCGGACGCCCGCGCCCTCGACCAGCAAGAACCAGGCTCCCGCTCCAACATGCCACAGCCCCTCGCCTACCTCAACGGAGAACTGGTCGCGGCAGACCAGGCTGTTTTGCCGGTTTTCGACGCGGGAGTGGTCCAGGGTGTGAGTGTTGCCGAGAACCTGAGGACCTTCGGGCACCAGGTGTTCCGGCTCGACCTGCACCTCGATCGATTCACCAACTCGCTGGCAGCCGTAGGATTCGATATCGGCCTGGGATCCAGCGAACTCGCCGGCATCTGCCACGACCTGGTCTCTCACAACTGTGTCGCCCTGGACGCCGAGGACGACCTCGGACTGGTCCTCTTCGCCACCGCCGGCCCCTACGCCACCTACTCGGGCCAGCCCGCCGGTTCGCCGGCAGCCGGACCCACCCTGTGCGGTCACACCTTTCCCCTGCCCTTTGAACTGTGGGCCACGATGCAGGACCAGGGGCTACACCTGGTCACGCCGTCGGTCCGCCAGTTGCCCGAGACATCGATCGACCCGGCGATCAAGCACCGCAGCCGGTTGCATTACTACCTGGCCGATCTCGAGGCCTCACGCATCGCGCCGGGCGCCCGAGCCGTACTGCTCGACAACCAGGGCCGGCTGACCGAGACCGCCGCCGCCAGCCTGCTGCTGGTCAGAAACCGGCAGGTAATCGCACCCCCGACCGCCGGCGTGCTGGGGAGCATCAGCTCCGGCGTGGTCGAGGAACTGTGCCTCGAGACCGGACTGGAATTCCTCCGCAAGGACCTGTGGCCCAATGACCTCGCCGAAGCCGACGAGGCGCTGCTGGCCAGTACTCCCTATTGCCTGGGACCGGTCACGCGGTTCAACGACTCTGACGTCGGCAGTGGCGAACCCGGGCCGGTCTATGATCAACTGATGACCGCCTGGGACCGACTGGTCGAAATCGACATCCGCAAACAGGTCCAACAGGGTGCCGCCCATCGAGGTGGACCCCAGCTGATCCACGAAACCGAGAACCGTTCATGACAACCGAAACCAGCACGACCGACATCATCTCCGATGCCCAGACCACCGAGGAGAAATTCCTGCGGCAGATCATGGTCCGCTCGCAGATGAAGTCCTTCGCCGCCGATCCGCTGATCATGTCCCGCGCCGACGGAGTGCACTACTGGGACGTCAACGGCAAGCAGTACCTCGACGGACTCTCGGGCATCTACGTCGTCAGCGTCGGCCACAACAACCGCCGAGTGATCGATGCGATCAAGCAGCAATTCGACACGATGACCTTCTCGCCGGTGATGCACGGCACCAACCCCGTGGCCGTGCAATTGGCCAACAAGCTGGTCGAGGTGGCCCCCGACGACATGGGGGCCGTCAAGTTCTTCTCCGGTGGCTCCGAAACCACAGAAGCCGCCATCAAGATGGCTCGGCAGTATCACCGCCTCAAGGGCAACGCCTCCAAGTACAAGATCATCGGCCGCTACCACGCCTGGCACGGCTCGACCATGGGCTCGCTTTCAGCCGGCGGCCTGAAGTCCCGCCGCTCCGTCAACGAGCCCCTGGCCACCGGCTTCATCCACGTCTTCCCCCCCACCTGCTATCGCTGCCCCTTCGACAAGCAGTACCCCGACTGCGAGATCACCTGTGCATCTCTGGTCAACGACGTGATCGATCTCGAAGAACCCGACAGCGTGGCCGCGGTGATCGTCGAACCGATCGGTCACACCGGCGGGATCATCGACCCGCCCGAGGAGTACCTGCCGCTGTTGCGCGAGTACTGCGACCGGCACGACGTGCTGCTGATCTTCGACGAGATCATCACCGGCATGGGTCGTACGGGAGAAATGTTTGCCGCCCAGACGTTCGGCGTCACCCCCGACCTGCTCTGCCTCGGCAAGGGACTCTCGGGCGGCTACGCACCGATCGCCGCACTGTTGTGCCGGCAGCACATCGCCGAGACCTTCTGGGGCGACCCGGAATCGAACCCGGGTTTTGTCGAAGGACACACCTTCGAGGGCAACCCGATCTCCTCGGCCGCCGGACTCGCCACGCTCTTGGAAATCCTCGAACGCGATCTCTGTGCCAACGTCCGCACCCAGGGACAGCGGCTGCGAGAAGGGTTCGAATCGTTCAAGAAGCACGGCATCATCGGCGACATCCGCGGCAAAGGACTAATGCAGTGCATCGAACTGGTCGCCGACCCCCAGACCAAACGACAGTTCGACCCGCCGATCGGCGAAGCGATCGGCCGCAGGGCGCTGCAGAACGGACTGATCACCCGCTTCGATCCGCACTGGATCGCGCTGGGACCGCCACTGACGGTCACCGAAGAGCAGATCGACCAGATGCTGGAAATCCTCGAGCGGAGCATGGTCGAGGTGCTGGGCGAGTTGAACTGACGTGGCCGGGCACGACATCCCTCATGTGCTGGTCATCGGCACCGGCTCGATCGGCGAACGACACACTCGCTGCTTCCTGGAGACAGGTCGCTGCGAGGTGTCGATCTGCGAGATCAACGCCGAGCTCCGCTCGGATATCAGCTCGCGTTACGCCCTGAGGACCGCTCACGCCGATCTCGAATCGGCCATCGCCGACCCGCCTGACGTCGCCGTCGTCTGCACTCCGGCTCACCTGCACGTCGACATGGCTATCGGGTTGCTCGAAGCCGGCATCGGTGTGCTCTGCGAAAAACCGCTCTCGACCTCGTTGAACAGCACCGAGCGTCTGGGCGAGCTGAGTTCTACGGCCCGGGCACGGTTTTCGATGGCCTACCCCCTGCGGGCTCACCCGCTGTGGATCGAGGTCCGTGACCGGGTCCGTTCCGGCGAATTGGGACGACCGCTGGAGGTGGTGGTCGTCTCGGGTCAGCACTTCCCGCACTACCGGCCGGCCTACCGCGAGATCTACTACACCGACCGGGCGACCGGTGGGGGAGTGATCCAGGACGGGCTGACTCACGTGGTCAACTGTGTCGAATGGATCGTCGGGCCGATGACCCGCGTGGCCGCCGACTGCGATCACCTGGCGTTGGCCGGCGTCGACATCGAAGACTCGGTGCACGTCATCGCCCGACACGGCAACGTGATGGTCAACTACTCGATGAACCAGCACCAAGCCCCCAACGAGGGCCTGATGATGGTGATCTGCGAGCGGGGGACGATCCGGGCAGAGGCCGACCTGATGCGTTGGCAGGAGGTCTCTGAGCCCGAGACACCCTGGACGGTGCATCAGTTGGACCCGTTGGAGCGTGACGACATCTTCGTGCGCCAGGCCAACCGGTTCCTGGACTACCATGCCGGCGAGGCCGAGTCGCTGTGCAGGTTTGACGAGGGTTTGCAGACTCTGAGATGCAACCTGGCGATCATGCAAGCAGCCGATTCGCAGGTCTGGGTTGAGGTCTAGCAGCCAGGACGGACCCCCGGGGACTGGCTCACCGGCCCCTCAGCCGCGTCACCCCGCAGTCACCCCGCAGTCACCCCGCAGTCACCCCGCAGTCACGGCTGTCGCGGGGGTGCCTGTCCCGAAGACCGAACAGCTCTTCGCCCGGGACAGGCACCTCCGCCTGCGGCGTCAGAGCCAGTCCCTGCCCCCCTAGTTCTCCAACCCCATCACCTCGTGCTGCTGATTCACCTGCTGCATGTACGCCTGCTGTGCCTCAACATCCCGCACCGCCGAGCCGGCGTAATACACCATCGCAAACGCCCGACGCTGCCGATCCGCACTGCGATTCGGCTCGGCCCGGTGGATCAACTCTCCGTGATGCACCGCCACATCGCCCGGCTCAAGAAACACCTGCTGCTCCTTGCCCCGATCCGCCTCGCCGTAGTCGGAAATCCCCTGCGAGAAGCCCAGGACCTGTGTTCGAGCATGAGGCCTGAGCCCATCGCGGTGCGTGCCGGCACAGTACCGCAGGCAACCGTTCTCTTCATCGACCGGGTCCAGCGCCAACCACATGGTCAGCGGGGGAGGATCGAGATTGATGTAGAAGTTGTCCTGGTGCGGCGGAGTGGCATGGTCGGTCCCGGGCGGCTTGTTGAACCACTCGGGTCGCTGCGCCCGAACTGGCTCACCCATCAACGCCTCGGCCAGGCTCACAAACGGCTCGCGCTTGCCGTACTCCTCGAAAAACGGATCCACCATGTGCTGCATCTGCTTGAGCGTCTCGGGCGACTTGCGGTCCTGGAAGAACGCGTCCGAATTGGGCAGCGTCGGCACCACCTCGGCGATATAGCGGTCCAGTTCCCCGACCAGCTCGTCGAACCCCGCACCTGCGAAGAAGCCCCGGATGACGAGATACCCATCACGGAGGTAGTCGTCGCGGTACTGCGTGTAGTCGTCCACGGCGATGGCGGTGGCGAGTGTTGTCGCGTCGTCGATCATGTAACCAATCGCTTGAAGAATTCCTGGCGTTCCTGGGCCTCGAGCCGCTCGTCGATCCGCCCATCCTCGATCGTCTCACCAATCATTGCAAACACCTCGCGAGCCGAATCGGCCGCCATCTCGATCTCCACCTCGCCCTGGGCTTCGTTGAGGTAGAAGGAGGTGTATCCGTGGTGGCCCCGCTTGGCCATCTCCTGCACGTAAAGTGTCTCCAGCTTGTTGCCCAGCACCGGGTCCTCGGCGGGGAATTCGAGATGGGGATGATAGTCGATCCCGGTACAGCGGATCGCCACTCCCACGTCGGCGGCGACGGCGTTGAGCCGATCCTTCAGGTTCGCTCCGTTGCGGGCGAGAGTTTCGGAGGTATTCCGCTTCCTGAGTTCCGTCAGGGTGGCCACGGCCGCAGCCAACCCGACCGCCTCGCCCCAGTAGGTACTCGAAACAAACATCTGCTCGGCCGGAGCCATCACCTCGCGACGACCCACCACCGCACCCATGGCGTAGCCGTTGGAGATCGACTTGGCGAAGACGGCCATGTCGGGTTCGACGCCGAGTACCGGTTGTACGCCGGCGTCGGAGGGTCGGAAGCCGGTCGAGACTTCGTCGAAGATCAGTACCACGCCCCGGTCACGACACAGGCTGGCAACACCCTCGAGATATCCCTCCTCGGGCAGTTCGCTCCGCATCGGCTCCATCATCACCGCCGCCACCTCGCCGCTGTACCGGTCAAGCGTTTCGGCCAGGGCCTCGAGGTCACCATACGGAAAGGGGATCGCCGTTCCGGCCAACGCCTTGGGGACACCGATCGGCTCGATGCCGGGGAAGAGATGCTCGTCGAGATTCTCGTCGCTCGTGTGGTTGGCGGCCTGGTACCAGTCGTGCCAGCCGTGGTATCCGCAAAACAGGATCCGGTCGCGGCCAGTGGTGCCCCGGGCGATCCGAGCCGCCACAGCACACGCGTCGCCTCCGCCCCGCGCATAGCGGACCATCTCCGCACACGGGATCCGCTCGACCAGCAACTCGGCCAACTCGAGTTCCAGTTCGTGGGTGATCGAGAAGTTGGTCCCGCGATCGATCTGGGCCTTGACCGCCTCGTCGACGACCGGGTCGCAGTAGCCCAGGATCACCGAGCCGATCGCACTGACCCAGTCGATATACTCGTTCCCGTCGACGTCCCAGATCCTCGATCCCTTGCCACGGGTGGCCACCACCGGGCTGACACCCAGTGCGAACCGGGTGGGACGACGGCTGATCAACTGCGTCCCACCCGGGATCAGCTCCAGCAACCGCTCGTACATCTCCATCGACTTGGCCACTCGACCACCGGCCTGTGCATGCGTTGTCGCCATCTCACGCTCCTCTGTTGTCTGCCTGTTGTCTGCCTGTTGTCTGCCTGTTGTCTGCCTGTTGTCTGCCTGTTGTCTGCCTGTTGTCTGCCTGTTGTCTGCCTGTTGTCTGCCTGTTGCCTGCCTGTCCCTTACAGGACGCCGTACTTTTCGTAGGCGTCGGTTGCCTTCATCCCCTCGCGGATCGCATCCCGGGTGATGTTCTCGGCATGCACCTTCTGCCACGCCGCCCCGATCGCCTCGTCGCGGACCTCCGAGGGCACCACGACCACGCCATCGACATCGGCGAAGACGAGGTCACCGGGGCAGAATCGCACTCCACAGATTTCCACCGGCACGTCGATGTCGACGACCCGCTGGCGGTCCTTGCTGTCGTAGATATTGCGGCTGCGGGCAAAGACGGGAAAGCCCATCTCGGCCATCTGGCGGATGTCCCGGACCGCTCCGTCGACGATCACGCCCACGCAGCCGGCATTGCTGGCGGCTGTCGAGAGCAACTCGCCCCAGATCCCCGATCGGTCCGAACCGCCCGCCGCGGCGATCAGCACATCGTCGGGCCTGCACTCGTCGACCGCCTTCAATTCCAGTTCATACGGGCTGGGATCCTGGTGATACATGTCGCCCCACAGCGTCGTCTTGCAGTGACCCACAAGAGTGGTCTCTGTCGTCAACGGCGGCAGCGGCACGTTGGGCGACTGGTTCTTGTAGCCCAGTCCGTCCAGGGCGTCGCAGACCACCGCCGCGTACAGCGACTCGCGCATCATCGGGATCGTGATCGTCTCGGGCACCGCGTCGCTCATCGTCTCGTCCGGCTGTTGTCGGCCAATCGGCCGGTCTGGTTTCCCTCGCCAGCGGGCAGCCTATACTATGCCACCCATCATGAGCCAGACCATCGAACTACAGCGAATCGAGATCATTGGCACCTCACCGGGAGCCGATCAGGGACCTCACCTGTTGATCACCGGAGGCGTGCATGGGGACGAGTTCGAGTCGATGGCGGCAATCCGCCGCCTGGCCGACGGGGTGCCGGCCGATCAGCTGACCGGTCGGCTGACGCTGGTGCCGGTTGTTAACGAGGCCGCCTTCCTCAACGGCAACCGCACCGCCGACGACGGACTCGACCTGGCCCGCGTCTGCCCAGGCGACGCCGACGGCAGCGTCACGCTCCGCACCGCCGTGGCACTCGCGGCACTCATCCAATCGGCCGACTACTACATCGACCTGCATTCGGGCGGCATCAGGATGGATGTCTGGCCGATGTCGGGCTACGGAATGTGCGACGACCCCGACCGGCTCGAGATCCAGCGTCGGATGGCCAGGGCGCTGAACCTGCCGGTCATCTGGGGCACCTGCGGCAACCTCGACGGTCGCTCGCTGTCGGTCGCCCGCGATGCCGGGGTCCCGGCCATTTACACCGAATACCTCGGATCGGGCCGCTGCTCACCCGAGGGGACCGACGCCTACTTCGAGGGTTGCCTGAACGTGATGGCCGAGCTGGGGATGCTCGATCGAGAACAACCCCCCTCGCAGGTCGAGCTGGTGATCGAGGATCCTCGTGACGGGTCCGGCCACATGCAGCTCCAGAACCCCTCACCGATCACCGGCCAGTTCACACCCACCGTGACGCTCGGACAACGTGTCGCACCCGGCGACCTGCTCGGACACGTCGCCGATGTCACCGGCGGTGACACTCGCGAGATCATCAGCACTCAGACCGGCTGGGTGCTGGCCATCCGCACCTACCCGCGAGTCCATGAAACCGATTCGGTGATCGTCGTCATGGAAGACGTCGACTGAGGCCTCCGCTGCACTTCCGCCCACCGTCTGCCCGGGAACCGTTGAGATGAGCATCTGGCGATGGGCCGACTGGATCACTCCGGTCCCCGAGCAGCACCGCACGACCCTGGGCGAGGGCAACACGCCGCTGGTCCGTTCCAACTCGATCGGCCCCGCCGCGGGGCTCGACAACCTGTGGTTGAAGCTCGAATCGGTCAACCCGGCCGGTTCGTTCAAGGACCGTTTCGGGGCCGCGGCGATCTCGGCCATGAAAGCCGAAGACCAGTCCCGCTGCATTGCCACCTCCAGCGGCAACACCGGTTCGGCGGTCGCCGCCTACTGTGCCGCGGCCGGTTTGGAGTGCGAGATCGCCGTTGTCGAAACCGCCCCGATGGGAAAGCTCCGGCAGATGATGGCCTACGGGGCCAACGTCTACCGCATCAGGGGTTTCGGGCTGGACCCCGAGATCTCGGCCCGGGCATTTGAAATCCTGACCGCTCGCGGCGACGCCCCCGCTGCACGGCTGCAGGTCAGCTCATACATCTACAGCGTCCCGGGTATGACCGGGGTCGAGACGATCAGTTTCGAGCTGGCCGAGCAGGCCGAGAGTCAACTCGAGCGGCCCATCGACCATGTCTTTTGCCCCTCTGGTGGAGGCGGCCTGTGCGTGGCGGTCTGCCGCGGCTTCCGGCGGCTGGTCACCGAGAGTCGATTGGCTGCATCGCCGGCGATCGAATGCGTGCAGCCGCAGGGCAACGACACGATGGCCTCGGCCCTCTCGGCCGGCGCCACTCAGGCCCAAGCGGTCACCTGCACCACTCACATCAGCGGCCTGCAGGTGCCCAACATCAACGACGGTCACCTGGTGGTCCAGGAACTGAAACCGACCGGGGGCCTGGGTCAGTTGGTCAGCGACGAGTCCGTCTGGGACGTGCAACGGCGATTGGCCACCGAGGAGGGCGTCTTCAGCGAACCGGCCGGAGCGACGGCGCTGGCCGGTTGCCTGGAGGCCGTCGAAATGGGACGCATCGACCGCAACGCGACCATCGTCTGCCTGGTCACCGGGAGCGGCTTCAAGGACGAAGACTCCGTCGAGCGGATGATCGAAGAGACCACTTGCCCGAGGATCGAGCTGGATGAGTTGTAGGCCGTGGCCCCGGCCGACGGGGGGGTCGACCAACCGCCGAATCACACTTCGCCCGTCTCAACACGATTGCGCCCCGCGTGCTTGGCCGCGTACAGGGCCAGATCGACTCGTTTCAGAGCAGAGTCCAGTTCCTCGCCCCGAGTGATCTCGATCACCCCGATACTGACCGTGCCGTTCCAGTTCTCCTCTCCCCCGGTCGGAACACTCATCGACTCGGCATCCGCTCGAATCCGCTCGGCCACCTCCACCGCCTCGGCCAGGGTCGCCCCCGGAAGCAGCGCAGCGAACTCGTCGCCTCCCATCCGTGCCACGGTGTCTCCTTCCCGGAGACTCTCGCCAAAGAGATGCGCCACGCAGCCGATGACCAGGTCTCCGGCCGGGTGACCGTACGTGTCGTTGGCGGCCTTGAAGTGGTCGACGTCCAGGAACAGCAGCGACACCGGCCAGTCGGCCTTGCGCCGCCCGTCTCGATTCTGCTCGTATCGCTCCCCCAACCCCTGCCGATTCCAGAGACCGGTCTGCATGTCAGTCCGTGCGGTGACTTCCGCGTCACGGAGAACCGACTGGACCATCCGCTTGACGCCCCAGGCTCGCCCGACGAGCACACCCAGCAGCACGCCCAACCCCAGCACGCAGGCTCCGGCAATCGCAACCGCGACAGGATCAGACAGGAACACGGCGTTCACCTCGAGACGTACTTGATCTCGCAGCCTTTTTGCAGCGTCTCGGTCACCTCGGGCCGCTTCCCGGCCAAGACCGCAGCGACCGCATCCCGCAGGTAATGGAATTCGATCTTGGCCGGTGCCACGTTGTCGTCGATCGCTCCCATGTAGGCAACTCGTCGCTTGGCATCGAGCAGGAAGGCGTGAGGCGTACAGGTGGCGCCGTAGCGGCGTCCGAGTTGCTGGGTCAGGTCGATGCAGTAGGGGAAGTTGTACTTGGACATCGCCGAACGAGCGATCATTTTCTCGAGCCGATCGGCTCGAGCCTGCCCGATGCTGACCCCCACCACCTTCAGCCCCCGTTTGCGGTACTCCAGGGCCAGCTTCTTCAGCCTGGCTTCATACGCCCGGGTCATCGGGCAGCGGTTCGACAGAAAAACGAGCAACACGGCGCGGGCGTCCTTGAGATCACCGAGTGAGTGACGTTTGCCGTCCACGCCCAGTAGCCCCGTCCATGCCGGAGCCGGATCGCCGATCTTCAGCACCGCGTTGAACTTGCCGGCGGATAACCGCGGCGTGATTGCCAGCACGATGAATCCGACCACCAGGATGCTGAAGCCCCGGTGTTCGGTCATCTGCTGGTAGAGGGGCTGGTGGGAATTGCTCGTCATCGAAGAGTCTCAATCAGTTCATGGTTTCGGATTACGGTAAGTGGGCACGGGCTGTCAAGGGTTGAACGGAGGCGGGCCGCACGAGAACACCAAGGCGACTGTGGTGTAGCATGCATGCCGCCGCATCCAAGCCACTGCAGCCTCGCTCATCCCAACACCGAGCCCCTTCAATGATTCGCACCGCATCCCGGATCCTCCTCAACACAGTTCTCTTCTTCTGCATACTCGGCAACCCGCTTTGTGCTGCTGAGAGGTCGGCCACCGATCGGCCCAACTTTGTCGTCGTCTTCACCGACGACCAGGGATATGAGGACCTCGGCTGCTTCGGCTCGCCCGACATCAAGACCCCGCACCTGGACCGGCTCGCCAAGACCGGCGCCCGCTTCACCGACTTCTACTCGGCACAGGCCGTCTGCTCGGCCTCCCGAGCCGCACTCCTGACTGGTTGCTACCCCAACCGTATCGGCATCCAGGGCGCACTGGGACCGAAATCCCGACACGGGATCAACTCCAGCGAATGGACCATCGCCGAAGTGCTCAAGACTCGAGGCTACGCCACCGCGATCTACGGCAAGTGGCACCTGGGCCACCACAAACCGTTCCTGCCCACACGACACGGCTTCGACGACTACTTCGGACTGCCCTACTCCAACGACATGTGGCCCTTCCACCCCGGTGTCGCCCACCTGCCGCTGGCCGAACGGCTCAAGCGGTGGCCCCACCTGCCGCTCATCGACAAGGAAACCATCGTCAACCCGATGGTCACCGGCAAGGACCAGGCACAGTTGACCACCTGGTACACAGAACGAGCCGTCCGCTTCATCGACAAGAACAAGGACCAGCCGTTCTTTCTCTACGTCCCCCACTCGATGCCTCACGTGCCGCTTTACGTCAGCTCCAAGTTCCAGGGCAAGTCTCAGCGAGGCCTCTATGGCGACGTGATCATGGAGATCGACTGGTCGGTGGGCCAGATCGTCGAGGCACTCAGGAAACACGGCCTCGAACGCAACACCCTGGTCATCTTCACCTCCGACAACGGCCCGTGGCTGAACTACGGCACGCACTCCGGCCGCGCACTGCCGCTGCGCGAGGGCAAGGGGACCAGCTGGGACGGCGGGCAACGCGAACCGACCGTGATGTGCTGGCCCGGCCAGATCCCCGAAGGGACCGTCTGCAACGAGGTGGCCGGCACGATCGACATCCTGCCCACCCTCGCCAGGTTAGCCGGCATCAAGAAGCTGCCGCAAAAACACAAGATCGACGGCCACAACATCTGGCCGCTGATCTCGGGGCAGAAGAACGCCACGAGCCCGCACGAGGCCTACTACTTCTACTGGGGCCGACACCTGCAGGCGATCCGCAGCGGACGCTGGAAACTGCACTTCCCTCACGCCTACCGCAGCCTCGCAGGACGCAAGGGAGGGACCGGCGGAAAGCCGGTCCGCTACCAACAGAAGCGGACGCCCCTGGCACTCTATGACCTCAAGAAAGACATCGGTGAGACGACCAACGTGATCGCAAAACACTCAGACGTCGTGGCCCGGTTGAAGAAGCTCGCCGAGAAGGCTCGTGCCGACCTCGGCGACTCGGCGACCAAGCAGGCCGGGGCCGGAGTGCGACCGCCGGGCCGCCTGAAGTGACCGGGACTGACGCGGCGCACTAAGCAGCCCGTCGGCCGAACGGCCACCAGCGACGGCGGACCGGATACGCATCGCGATGCGATGTCACCAGCTCGTACTCGGGCAACAACAACCCGGTCAGCTCGCCACCCTCACCACCGGTGCAATCGAGCAGGATGCGAGTCGAATCGACGTACGGCTTCGGTCTCGCAACATGACCCGAAGCCACCGGAACGCGACAGTCCGCCGGCGCAACACTCTGGTCCAGGTCCTGCCGACACAGCCACGCAGGCCGGTGCAGAGTGAAGTCGCGTTCGCGGAGGATCTTCAACTGCGTCGACGTGGGCAACTCGCGAGTCAGACCCGCGTGCACGCAGATCACACCGGGATGCTCAACCACCCACGGCAACGCCGACAACAGCCTCGCGTGATCTTCAGGCACCGCCCTGGCCAACGACTCGAAATCAAACGGCTCCACGCCGTAAGACCGAAACGTCGTCTCGCACTGGTACCCACGCCGCCACCGCCTGGCCCACTGGGCCTCGGCCGGCACCGGAACCAGCTCAAGGGAACCGGCCATCGCCAGGTCGTGATTGCCGCAGACCGAGGTCGTACGCGGATGTGAGGCCATCAACTCGAGCACCCGCTCGAGCACGCCTCGAGGATCAGGACCACGGTCGACCAGGTCGCCCAGGAACACGATCCAGCGGTCAGCGAAGTCCGCTCGACGTGACAACCGATCCAGTAACCGGTCCAGTAAATCGAGCTGACCGTGCACGTCGCCGATCAACACCACCGGACCGTCGATCCGAGCGGCCAGTGATCGAGTCGCGAGGTCGGGAGCCGATGCGGGCATCGATCCGGGTGCGGGAGTACAGGATGAGGACGGATCGGTGCGGTCCGCAGAACACCGCCAGAATCGCACAGTCCGAGCCGTGTGTACCTGCCACCGGGTTGATGTGACAAGATCGGTTTTCTGGGGAGAGAGGGGGAGGGGTGGAGTGGGGTGGGGGTGGACGGGGGGCTGAGCCTGTCCCTGATGACAAGACAATTAGATGTGCTGGCCTTCCTGGGGGCCGTTCTGGGTCAGAGTCAGGATCTCGGGCCCCTCCTCGGTCATCAACACCGTGTGTTCCCACTGGGCCGAGAGACCTCCGTCACGGGTGCGGACGGTCCAGCCATCGCTTTCCACTCGATTCGTGTGCCACGTACCGGTGTTGATCATCGGCTCGATCGTGAAGCAGGTCCCCGGATGGATCGGCGTGCGGTTGGGTGGCTGCGAGGGCACGTGCGAGATCCCCGGCTCCTGGTGGAACCGGCGACCGATCCCGTGCCCCTGGTACTCGCGGACCACGTCCATTCCCTCGCCGCGGGCAAAGTCGTAGATCGCACGGCTGATCGCATCGACCGGACCGCCCGGCTCGATCGCCCGGATGCCCAGGTACAGGCTGTCGAAAGCGACCTGCACCACATGCCGGGCCTCGTCGCTGATCTCGTCGGCCTCGCCGATCAAGAACATCTCGCTCTGGTCACCGAACCAGCCGTCGACAATCGTCGTCAGGTCGACGTTGACGATGTCGCCGGGTGCCAGGGGCCGCTCATCGGGGATGCCGTGGCAGACCACCTCGTTGACACTCGTGCAGATGCTCTTGGGATAAGGCACCAGGTCGCCGGGATAGCCGAGGCAGGCGGGAGTGTGACCGTGTTGCAGCGTGTAGGCGTAGGCCAGCCGATCGATTTCCGCCGTCGTCGTGCCGGCCACGACGTGCGGCCGCAGGTGGTCGAGCAGTTCGGCGTTGAACCGGGACGCCCGACGCAGACCCTCACGCTCCGAGTCGGTGTTGAACAACGGAATCCGGCGTCGCATGGCGGCAGGCGTTTGAAAGGGATCGGGGGGGGCGGGGCGGGGCGATTGAGCAGCCGAGGGTCAACGAGCAACAATAGCGTCTGGATTCTGACGCCGCCAACGGGCCGGTTGACCCCGAGTCCCCGATACGTGATTCTCCTTCACACATCTCAAAGTCCCTGCATCCGAGACGACTCGCGAGGCTCCCTCAATGCGCTCTCCATCCCGCTCGACACTCACACTGCTCATCGCCGCACTCAGCCTGGCCCCGTCGACCTCGCACGTGGCCCTGGCCGCCAGGCGGCCCAACTTCCTGTTCATCATCACCGACGACCAGTCGCCGGAAACCCTCTCGTGCTACGGCAACACCGTCTGCCAGACGCCTCACATCGACCGCCTCGCCCGCCGAGGCATCGTGCTCGATGACGCCCACCACATGGGAGCCTGGTCGGGAGCCGTCTGCACCGCCTCGCGGACGATGATCATGACCGGCCGCACCGTCTGGCGGATCCCCGGAGCCCGAGGACCGGGCCTGACCCGCAACCGCGCGTTGCGTCAACAGGCGGCTCGCCAGAGTATGCCGGCGATCTTCAACCGCGCCGGCTATGCCACCTTTCGAACCTGCAAGCAGGGCAACAGCTTCCGCGAAGCCAACCAGCTGTTCACCGAACACCACGACGCCACGCGGCGAGGCGGAGGCGCGATGACCGGCAGCCGATGGCACGGCGACCGGGTCGTCGAATTCCTCGACAGACGCAGCCAGGCCGACGAACTCGGTAAGAAACCCTTCCTGGTCTACATGGGCTTCTCGCACCCGCACGACCCCAGGAACGCCCCCGAAGACCTCGCACGCAAGTACGGAGCCAGCAACCGCGGGCCCGGCAAAACAGTCAACCCCAAGTCGCCTCCGCTGCCGGTCAACTACCTGCCGGCGCACCCCTTCCACCACGGACATCCCGGACTCAGGGACGAGGTCAAGGTGCAGGGCGTGCTCAAACGACGCGACCCGGCCACGATCCGAAATGAACTGGGTCGCGAATACGCCTGCATCGAGAACATCGACAACCAGGTCGGGCGAGTGATCAAGCGGCTCGAGGCGATCGGGGAACTCGAGAATACCTACGTGGTCTTTACTTCCGATCACGGCATCGCCGTGGGACGACACGGATTGACCGGCAAGCAGAACCTCTACGAACACACCTGGAAGGTCCCCTTCATCGTGACCGGCCCCGGCATCAAGCCCGGGTCCCGGGCCTCGGGCTACATCTACCTGCTCGATGTGCTTCGCACCTTCTGCGACCTGGCCGGGATCACGCCGCCCGAGACGGTCGAGGGTCGGAGCTTCAGAGAGGTGCTCGAGGGGAAGAAGCAGGCGGTGAGGACTTCGTTGTACGGGGCCTACACCGGAGGCACCAAGCCGGGGATGCGGGCGATCAAGACGGGTCAGTTCAAGCTGATCAAGTACGACGTGCTCGACGGCAAGGTCCGCCGCACCCAACTGTTCGATCTCAAGGCCAACCCGCGTGAATTCCTGGTCGAGCACCATGCCGATGCGGTCGCCGGACTGCTGGACCACAAGCCGAAGCCCGAGCAGGTCAACCTCGCCGACGACCCCCGCCACGCCGCCAAGCGGAAGGAACTCGAGGAACTGCTGAGGCGGGAAATGAAACGGCTGGGCGACCCGTACGAGTTGTCCGACTAGCCAACAGAAGACCCCCGGACAGCGGTCGGCGGTCCTGGTCTTGAGCTAAGTTGAAGTGCGCAAGAGAGGACTCGAACCTCCACGGGCCGTTAGGCCCACCAGGCCCTCAACCTGGCGCGTCTGCCAATTCCGCCACTTGCGCAGAAACCGTTTGGCGAGGGACAGTATAGCAATGCCGGCGATGCCTTCAAGAAGACCCCCGGCCGCTCTAGACCAACGACGCCGCAATCGCATTGGACAACCTCGCGATCTCCCGACCATGAGGCTCCTGCGGCTCGGTCGTCAAGATCACGCACACCGTGTCCCGCTCGGGATCGATCCACATCAGCGTCCCGGTCGCCCCCCAGTGACCGTAGGTCTCCGGACCCAGCAGGTCTCCGAAGTTCGCACTGGTCGCCGGCCAGTTCAAGCGCCAGCCCAACCCCCACGGCTTGCACCTCCGGTCCGACTCGGGCACATCGGGCATCGCCACCAGCTGGTTCCGAGTCGCCGCAGCTACCGTCGCCGGAGACAGCACGCCGCGACCCTCCTCGAGCAGCATGCGGCCGATCACCGCCAACTCACGCGGAGTCGTCAACAGGCCTCCCCACGGTGACCCCAGTTGACGCCAGTAACGCTGGTTCCAGTTCCAGTCGACCCCCTGCTGCTCGGAAGGGGTCCGAATTTCGGCGATCCGATCCACGACCCGAGCGTCCCCGTCGAACCAGTCATCAGGAGCCCCCAGTCGAGTCGACTCGAGACCCAGGGGTGTCAGCACCCGGGCGTTGAGCCACTCGGCGCACGGTTGACCGGTCACCCGTGAGATCAACTCGCCGAGGACTCCGAACCCCATGCTCTGGTACTGCACGCGGTGGCCCGGCTTGAAGTCCGGCTCGATCGCACAGGTCCCAGCCACGAACTCCTCCAGCCCCGCACCCGCCTCTCGCAACTCCCGGTTCTCCGGCAACATGTCGGGCAACCCCGAGGTGTGAGTCATCAGGTGCCGGATGCGGATCCCGTTCTTGCCCTGGCTGGCGAATTCCGGCAGGTAGCGGCTGACCCGATCATCGAGACGCACTTCCCCACTCTCAACCAGGAGCATCGCCGACATCGCCACGATCGGCTTGGTGATCGAGGCGATCAGGAAGATCGCGTCATCCCGGATCGTGCGGTGAGACTCGTCATCGAGTCGTTGACGGCCAAACAGCATCGTCCCGGTGGTGCGATCTCCGCGGGCGACGAAGATCCCGATCGAGGGCACCGCCTGGGAGGCACACAATGTCTCGGCCAATCGGGAGACAGTCTCCCAGCGGCGAGGATCGAGTCCGACGGAGGTGGCGTCACAGACCTGGAACATGCCGCCGATTGCAGGCGAATCGGTCGAGGAAGGCAAGGCCGGGCTGGGCTGGGGCGGCCTGGAGGCGGGCCCTAGCGAACTCGTGCCTTGAAGGTAATCACGCCACCCACTCCACCGGGCAACGGCTCGTCCAACTCGAAGACCAGCACCATGCTGCCCTGCTCGTTGTCGTCGACGGTGATCCGGCCCCCGCGGGCCTTGTCCGCAGGAGTCTTCTCGTCCTCGTCGGTGAACCCCAGCGTGGCACTGTCCTCGATGTAGTCGAGCCGGGGCGAGAGATTGTCGATGATGCGGACTTGTGACAGCGGCCGCTCGCCCACGTTGTCGAATCTCAGGGTGAACAGTACCACGTCGTCAGACCGGGCCGAATCGCGATCGGCCAGCTTGACGATCTTCAACTCCCCGATCTCCTTGTGCTTGACTTCCACACCGCTGTAGGAATTGACCCAGGGCGTCGACTGGACCGACTGCCCGGCCGCCGTCGATGCGGTGGCCCTGGGCGACTCGTCACCGGCCCACGCCGCGGCGTTCTCCAGGGACCGGGCCAAGCGGGCCATGTCGGCATGGTCCATCCGCCCGGCCACCAGGTCGCCTGTGTCGCCAAAGACGTTGATCAACTTCACGTGCTCACCGCTGTGCAACAGCCGCGACACTCCGGCCGAACCCGCGTCGACCAACAACCCGCTGGCCCGCGACCGCACCCTCGCACCCACCGCACCTTCCTGTTGCTTGTGCTGCTGGGGGCTCTCGCGAGTCGTCACACGGATCTCGCGCGACAGCCGATGCGATGCCGCCATCCGCTCGATCCCAAACCCCGCAACAGGCAACTGCACGGTCCTCACCGCCGCAAATCTCGGAGCATACAACGCCACGCGGTTGCTCGGCAGAATGTGATTGTTGCCCTCATCATCGGTGTACTCGGCAATCGTGTCCTCGGTCTCAACCCCGTACCGTAGGTACGACTGGTAGTGCACCGGGTTCCCCCGGTCGCCTCCGTCAATCACGAACTCGTCGGGGAATTCCTCGACCACGGCCGGATCCGGACCACCCGGCCCGGCCGGATCGACCTGCTGCTGTCGCGGCAGCGCAGGCAAGTGGACCGGCCGGATCCGTGCAGCCGCCGCCGCGACCGAGGTGGCTGCTATGCGAACTGTGCCTGTCTCCGACCCTGTGCTGAACTCGCCTGCCGACAATGTCTCTTCGACCGCCGGCGACTGGGTGTTGAACGGGACCGAGGCGCATCCGCAGGCAACCAGCGGCACGAGTATGCTCAGTAACTTCAGTCCACGCCGATGAGATCCCTCGCTTCGCTCGGGATGACAAAAAGCAGCAACCGGCAGTCTCACCGGGCACCTCCCGCCACCTGCAGCATCGGGCGGCCGGTTGAACGGATCCTGACCGTACCGCTGGCCGTGCCCGAGATCCGCAGAGCCCCGCGTTGACTCCGAGTCCCGATTCGTGACACGGCCTTCGAAATAGCCGGCCGCGTAAGCTCGATCGGCTGTCGGCCCATGTTGAAGAAGTTGACTGATTCGGGAGACCCCTCGATGGGAGCCGTCCGGCTTCCCAGTCTCAGGATGATCATCGGGCGACCCACCCGGTCGGCCTCGGACAATGCGTTGGCACGAGGGTTGAGGTCGTGGACCATCATGGGTCGAGTCTGCTCGTTGCCCGCGGCGAGCCTGGGCTCCTCGAGAAACACCACGCGAGTCACCAGCTTGCCCTGCAGAGCCAGCCGGATGTCCTCACCGGTCAACTCGACCGGGATCGGGAACTCGTAGCGTCGCCCCAGGGGCGGATGCAGGCGATCGATGACCTCGATCGTCGGATAAACCGTCACGCCGGGAAACTCGGGCATGTCACTGATCCCCACCCGGTAGGTGGCTCCGACCATCAGACCCGCGGCATGCGGAGCCGCCTCGCTGACGCTCCCACTGCGGCCTCGCCCCATCGCGAACCAGGTCACGCGGCCGCCTCCGCTGGGACCGGTCTCGACCAACCTCACCTCCACCGGCTGGAAGTACATCTGCCGAGGCGATCCGGATCGGCCGGCCTGGGCCGACCAGCTGCCGACCACGCCCGGCGGCATGCGAGCACTCAGCGGCGAGTAGGCCGCCTGGCCCGAGGGCGGCTGGGCCGACGTGGGCACCGTCCACGAGAACAGCAGCACCAGCACCACCATCGCACCGCGAATCACGATTGTCTTCAGGAAGCCCTGGAGCATGGCTGATGCAGTCTCGACGGGTCGGTCCCAGTGGCGCGGGGTGGAGGTTGAAGTGGCAGGGGAGGTCGGGAACAGAGGCTACCTATCGCCGGGGTCCCGCCCACGCAGGTTGACTCAGCGTTCCCGGAGCAAACGTCGGGTGCTTCTCGGTGTAGATCACCTCGTTGACCGGCTTGGGAGTCCGGATGCCCGGCTCGTGCTTGATCACCACCCGGAAATCCTTCACCGGATCGTGCCGCTCGACGGGAGTGTTGTTCTTGACCGTGTAGCTCTGCAGACCAGCAGGTCCGCCCAGGGGCAGGTGCGGCGGACCGGGGAGCCCGATCGGGGTCGGGGTCCAGGGCATTCCCCACTGGGGCGTGCCACCGGTACCGGCCACGGGGTTGATGCCCGGCATACCGGGTCCGCCCGGCATTCCCATCAGCTGTGGCCCGGGAATGCCCGGCATTCCCTGGTCCATGATCGCAATCGGTGTCGGCGGCACGAACTGGCCCTTGGCACCATCGGGACCCACGGCGGCCTGGAAGGCCACCGGCCGGATTCCACCAGGCATCAGCATCGCCGCACCTCCGGCAGGACCGAGACCGCTGGTGGCCGTTTCGAGATCCATGTTGCCAACCCGCAGCACCACCATGATCGTCCCGCGACGATCGGCTTCGGAGACCGGATCAACACCGGGGTCCAGCCGAGTCGAGACCAACATCTCGACTCCGGCTACCGCCAGCTCCTGGTGCTGCGGATCCGGCAGATAGATCACCTTGGTCACGAAGTTGTTGCTCTGGATCTGGTCCAGGTCCTCGTCGGTCAACTCCAGCGGGACACTGTTGTGAGCCAGGTAGGCATCGGTCGTGGCGTGAGCCGGGTAGACCTGCATGGTCGGATAAAGCGTCATGCCCTCGCGGCCGGAAATCTCGGTCAGCTTCAGCCGGTAGGTCGCGCCCTGGACAAAGTCGTAGGTCGTCGGAATCACCCGCTGGTTGTCGGCGTAGACGGCGCCCACCTTCCAGCCAACCTTCATCCCCACCGGGCGGATGAATCGCAGCTGCGTCCGCCGGGTGGAAAACGCTCGGGGGGCACCCCCCTGCATCATCGCCGGCATCACGCCCGGACCAGGTCCGTCGACCATCGGTCCGGGACGCTGCATCGAATGAGCCGGCGGACCGTGGAAATCTCCACTGTCGCCGAAACTGCGACCGTCGACGTGGCAACCCACGCAAACAACCAGAAAAGTGCCAAGTGCCAGAAAGTAGTATTTCATTGCAGAGTCCTCGTGACTCGCCCGAATTCCCATCGACGGGTCCGGCGGGATGTCCCTAGAATGGTCCAGAATCGGAAACGGCTACCGGTCAACCTGATCACAGGGCCCGGCTTCGCGGAACGAATCCGGACCGTGCCTCTTTTGACCTGTGTCCAACTCTGGTTTCGACCAATACAGGTCCGGATCTTTGGCATTTTCCGTATTTTCCGGACAACATGAACACACCCCGCAGCTTCTCTAATCGCTACATCGAGACGACTCGCATGACCCATGCCCGCTCATCCCTCAGGACCCTGGCCAATCTGCTGGCCGCCTGCCTGATCGTCGCCGCCCCCATCGCACTCACCGCCCAGGACCAGGCGACCGCTAAAAAGACAACCCGGAAGGCAGTCAAGAAGACGTCGCAGCCGACCGCGAAGAAGACCGCGAAGAAGACCGCGAAGAAGGCCGCGAAGAAGGCCGCTGGGGCCAAGGGCAAGAAAGCGGCCACGCAACGTCAGAGACCTGCGGATGCTCTGCGGCAGGCCCGCGCGAAACTCAAGGACCTCGTCCCGTTTCAGGCCGAGATCGTTGAGACGATCGTCGTTCGCGGCAAGAAGTTCCGCGCCGCCGGCAAGTACATGCAGGGAGCCGGCAACAAGCTGAGGCTCGAGTTCGAACTCGAGGTGGGACGCACCAAGGGTTCGCTGGTGCAGGTCTGCGACGGCACCACGCTGTTCACTCAACAGAAGATCGGCCTGATCGTGCAGGCCACCCGCAGAAACGTGCCCAAGATTCTCAAGGAAATGAAACAGCTGGCCTCGGCCTCCGGACCGAGACCGCGGCCCGACCAGTTCGAAGCCGACCTCGGACTCGGAGGACTCGACGCACTGCTCGGATCACTCGAACAGTCGATGAGCTTCACTCAGCGTCGCGAACAGACGTTCCAGGGTCGACCGTTCACCATCATCGAAGGGACCTGGAACGCCACGTTCCTGGAAACGCTCACCGACGACGACCAGGACTCCAGCGACGAATTGCCCGAATATGTACCCGACCGGGTCCGCATCTACATCGACACCGCCACCCAGTTCCCGCACCGGATCGTGTATCTCAAGCGGGCCGAAAAACGCGGCGTGCTGCGGCCGATGGTCAGCCTCGAATTCCGCAGTGTCCAGGTCAACGCGCCGCTCGCCGATGCCTCCTTCGCGTTCAAACCCGATCCGGGTGTTCGGGTCCAGGACATCACCGACGAGTTCATCCGGCATATCCGACAGGCCCAGTCCCAGTCCCAGGCCGGGGCCGCGCCGGCTGCCGGTCCCGCTTCGGGACGGGGCAGCAAGTCCCAACCGACCTCCCGACCACCGTCTCGCTAGGCCCGACCACCGTCTCGCTAGGAATGAC